>CAJQPF010000048.1 GCA_905480095.1 uncultured Flavobacteriales bacterium | reverse complement strand
AACTAATCTTAAATCAATTAAATATGTTATTAAATATTATGGAACCAATTGCTCCTGACAATTATGTCGCATTTACCTTCTTTACAGGGTATATCGCCATGTTAGCAGCCTCAGTATTCTTCTTTGTAGAAAGAGGAAGTGTCAGCCCAAAGTGGAAGATGTCTTTACTTGTATCAGCACTCATTACAGGTATCGCAGCCGTGCACTACTACTACATGAGAGACTACAATCTCGCGACAGGCGACTCTCCAACTTTTTTCAGATATGTAGATTGGATCCTTACAGTTCCATTGATGTGTGTCGAATTTTATCTGTTGACAAAATTGGCTGGTGCAAAAAAGAGTCTTTTATGGAAACTCATTTTGGCATCTACATGGATGCTCGTATGTGGATACATCGGAGAAGCATTTAATCCAGGTGGAGGTGCCGCTGCTGCACATTCTGTGACTTGGGGAATCCTATCAACATTGGGATACTTATATATTTTGTACAATGTATGGTTCGGTGAAGTTGCGCAATTGGCTGCAAAAAGCAATTCAGACACGATCAAGCAAGGTGTGCGCTATTTGGGCTGGTTTGTCCTCGTAGGATGGGCCATTTATCCAATCGGATACATGTGCATGGACGGCGGATGGCTCAGTAGCCTCATGACTCCAGAAAGTGTAGATGTATGGTACAACATAGCAGATGCGATCAACAAAATCGGATTTGGACTGGTTGTGTATTCTATTGCTATCGCTGAAACAAAGAAAGAAATGGCTTAGTGTAACACACAAGAAAGTTGAAACGGAAATAGGACGGGCTCACCCCTGTCCTATTTTTTTTTGTTTAAAAATTCAATCGCAGCAAGCGCTGCACTTTCACCCGAAATCATGGCTGCATTTAAAGAGCCATTTAACAGCGTATCTCCAGCGAGAAAAACACCAGGTGTGGCATGTGATTCAAATGGATGCATGGCGGTTTTTAAATCCTGTAGATTCGGCAAGGCCTGGGGTATCGTATACAGTTTGATAAACTGGGGAGACACAATGCCGCAGTGTTCTTGTAATTCATCTTTCACCCTTGAAATCAACGTCTCATCAGATAACTGATGACGATCAATCACTGTAACAGAAAGCAATTCTTTGCTGGGGTTTGACACCGTTTCCAAACTCGTGTGATAAAAGATGTTGTTAATGAGCGCCCCCTGCTGTGGAATGAGCCCAATTAATGCTTTACGAATCACCCTGTGGTCGGCTTCGAAATACAAAGTCTGGCAAGATTTCCAAGCCATCGATGTATGTGTATCACTTACAACCAACTCACGGGCATCTGTGGCCACAATTGTTGCAAGCGACTTAAATGTTGTTTGGTCTTTAAGCGTGACTTCACCTTCCTGAACCGAAGCGACTTGTGTGTTAAATATGAAATCTGTGTTCTGAAGCTTTTCATGCAATTGCTTTGGAATCGCCGCCATCCCCGCCTTAGGTAAAGCAGCAGATCCATCGCCAAACATTTTATAGACAAACTCAAACATCCTGCTGGAAGTGTCCAATGTCGTTTCTAGAAAAATCCCACCAAAAAACGGTGTGAAAAAATCTCTAATAATCTCATTTGAAAACCCGTAATCCTGTAAATATGCATACGTGGATTTTTCAGGATCTGAGAAAATCTCTGACAGGGTTTTTCTCTTTAACATACGATTGAGCTTCAGAATTCTAAGTTTATCTGAAAAACCACCTATTCTAGAAAATAGGGTCGGCCACAAAAAAGATAGAGATTTCAAGGGATCGCCGATGATGTTTTGCTTCTTGTTTAAGAAAATCGACGCCCCCGGCAAAATCTTCTGCAATTCTAAAGCGTCAAAATCAAGGTGTTTCTGAGCTTCTGGATAGGATGTTAGAAGCACTTGAAAGCCATGGTCCAATTGAAAGCCTTTCACAACATCGGTTTTCACCCTTCCACCCACGCCATCTGTGCGTTCAATCACCACCGGATGATACCCATGGGCTTCTAACACACTGGCAGCGACCAGGCCACTGACTCCAGCACCTACAACATGTATGTGACCCTCTGACTGATTCATTGTATTCTGATTATCCTCATCAAGACAGGTGAAGTGTTTTCAAATAAAGCGCGCCATTCTCAAGATGCTGTTTGCGCTTCTCTTCAGGCATTTTATCAAACATACGCACGAGCATCCCCAACCTTGGATTGGATAAAAAGAAATCGCGATGGGTATCCATAAAGCGCCAAAAGAGACCATCCCACGTCGCTTGCCAATCCCCTTTTTTATAGTTGCTCATTTTCATGATATAGTTACTCCCACTGATATAAGGCTTGGTCGCCATTAAACCGCCATCAGAAAATTGACTCATGCCATAGATATTCGTCACCATCACCCAATCATAGGAATCCACGAAAAGCTCCATGAACCATCTGTACACTTCATCTGGATCGAATTCACACAACATCATGAAGTTCCCTAAAACCATTAAGCGTTCAATGTGATTGCAATACCCTGTTTTCAATACTTTTTTGATGGTTTGATCAATGGGTAGAATACCTGTGGTTCCATCATAAAATGACGCGGGTATTTTCTTTTTAAAATTCCAGAAATTGGTGGTGCGTTCATCACTGCCTCTGCTCTCATAAATACCTCTGATAAATTCTCTCCATCCTATAATTTGTCTTACAAAACCTTCCGTAGAGTTCAGAGGGATATCATTCACCTCTGTATAGCGCAGGCAACGGTTGACCACCTCTTTGGGGGTGATTAACCCCACATTAAGCATGGGCGTCAAAACACTGTGGTTCAGAATAGAGTTTTCTGCCACGATGGCATCTTCATAGACGCCAAACTCAGAAAATCGATGCTCAAAAAATTGGTCGAGCCAGGCACTCGTCTCTTCAAAACCAGTGGGATACAATGAATACGCTGTGAGATCTCCAAGATGGTGTGAGAAATGTGTCTCGACATAAGAAGTCGCTTCGTCGAAATACGCATCGGTCTCGGGAAAATGAATGGCGGGCGGGATTTTTTTTGCAGGGTATTTCTTTCTGTTCTCTGTATCGAAGGTCCACTTCCCTCCCATGGGTTTTCCGTCGGAATCCATTAAGATGTTTCGCTTTTTACGCTGTTCGGTGTAGAAAGTGGTTTGGTGGTATTTCTTTTTATCACGTCTAAAAAAGACGGCGAGCTCGTCTTTTGAATTTAAAAACATCGGAGAAGGGTACTGGGTCCCTTGAATGCCGGACTCGCTTAAACCTTGACCGAGCCTTTTCTGAAGCCAGTTGTCGACGGGGTCGATGTAATGGATGTGATCGATGCCTAAACGTTTCAAGTCAGGCACAAGGTCTCTAATGTCAGACATCTTATCCGTGGAGGCCACATAGTGCACCTCAAGGTTTTTCTCGTTTTGAAGAAAATCTGCATAACGCTTCATCGTGGCTCTGTGAAATGAGATTTTCTGCTTGTGAAAAGGATACTGTTTGAAGAACAGGAATTCTTCCACAAGGTAAAAGGGGGCATTGTTGTCAAAAAGGGGAGATTCTTGAAAC
>CAJQPF010000047.1 GCA_905480095.1 uncultured Flavobacteriales bacterium | reverse complement strand
TTAGTTTCCTCTCCAGTTCATTCTTATTAATGTCATAGCCATCTTCTTCCATTAATGTCACAGTGTGATCTATATACGAGCCCTCTTTGATTGATTGGTCTCTAACAAACATCCAATCCGAATTGGTAGATAATCCATTTGTAAAGTTCCCAACAACAAGTAGAAGATGCTTTGCGCGGGAGCAGGCGACAGTGATAAAATGTGGATCAGCAGATCGAAGTGGTTTCTGGTCTACACAGGTGGAAATTATGACAACTCTACGTTCGCTTCCTTGAAATTTACCCACCGTATCAATGTTCTCTGCCGCGGCAATTTCATCTTCATCCACTTGTTCCTGTGAAAACACAGCCTGTGATTTCTTCCGCTGCGGGCTTTGAGGGCTGTTTAAACTAAGTGACCTTGACAAGTGACTGCTTGGGCTCTGAGAATATCCACGAGGCTTTCCGCCGTCTCCAAATGTGTGGCCTTCATAACTATCCAATGCATCTTCGTCAATGCCACAAATTAGCATTCGCAAACAATCTTTATGCCGATTATACGGAGTGATGACACATACATCCTTGTGTGTCAGGCTCGAGTCTCCGGCCAGGGCATCTTCAAAGCTTGAACTAAACAGAGTGCTATATATGACTTGTACAACTACAGCCTCTGATTTATTTTCGTACGGCTGGTGCAATCGGCTGAAAGACATCTTGGTTCCAGTGACATTTACAACCAATAAAGGCTTCAGGTCCACATCGGGCCGTGATTAAGAACGTTTGGTCCATCCTTTAACCGATTGTAGTAGTATAAAGAACTCACAACAGCCCGAAGAGGAGGTGCCATACGGAATTGCTCTTCAAGCATAATATATGGCATGGAATTTGGTGCAACTGGCTCACAGGCATCCATCAACCGCTCCATCGATGATTTACCATGCTTCTGCGCCCTCAAAGAATCTGGCACGTAGGGCTGTAGCTGTTCGGATCACCCACCAGTATCATCTTTTTTATTGAAGGGCATCTAGCCAACATGATGAATAGCTTGGAATCCTCAATTTGCGCCGCCTCGTCTAGAATTAACGTATTGAAATTCCAGTACTCTGTTTCACTTGATTTTTGCTTTTCTTTTGAAGCATAGTGAATGGTGGTGAAAACTATTCGGGAAGATCGGATTTGTGTCTGCACCTGGGCATCAGCAGAGTTGGAATTTACTCCGGGTGTGTTCCCGTACTGGTCTAAGCGCATGGTGAATTCATTGCCTTCTGCATAGAGGTCAAGATTTATAATTTCTTCAGAGACTTTATCTTTGAATCCTAGCCGCTTCATCTTTCCCTTCCATGAATGCATGTTTTCGATTTTATGATAACATTTCAGCAAAAGACCATCAACTGCAACATTGCTGTTACAAACGACCAATATTTTCTCATCCCTTTCAGCTGCCTGAGGAAGAATCCCATTACATATGGTATGAGACTTTCCTACAACGACAAAAAGGCCATTGTTGCAAGGGTAAGCCTGCTGTCTGAAAAAACTTCGATTCGCAGAATCAACAGATGTTGGGTTCCCGGAGGGCCTTGAATGAAGACCACACCTTTTGATGTAAGTTTCTCTAAAACCAAGGCTCGTTGCTGTTGCTCGTTAAATTTGGAAAGATCCAAAACGAACTCATTTTCTGGCCTTTTTGAGTGGATCCAGCTGTCAAGATCGCTTTGGCTGCGAATATCCTGTGCGCTACGACGAGCTTGAAGCAGCTTTCTCGTGACAAAAGACTCGTTTAGTTTTGCTTCAGACTTTTTCAATACAGCAATGGCACGAATGTGTGTTTTTAACATATTAAAGTTTCGTAAAGGTCGTGCGTAAATCATGCTTCCTGCTGGAAGATGCGATAAGTCAACCCTATCTTTTCCAAGAACGAACAGAGCGCCATCATTTTTTCGCATGTACTTGCAAAAGGCAAGGCAAATGTCTTTCATACTGTTGTTGTTACCAGGTGCCTTGATTTGGAATACTAAAACGCTGTTCGTGAAAAAAACCCGGCTTGGTTCCTTGTGAATTGTTGTCATGGGGAGTGAGATTTCCCGACTGATCCGGGATGGGAGTCGAAACCGTAGATGCTGATCTGTGGCCTCTTTAGGCAAGTTTCCAACCCGGCTCACTTTTTTGTGAATATCATCCCTCATGATCTCAACTTGGAGCTTGATCTCGGTCTCGACAAATTTCTTTATACTTTGGAAGGAACCATCTCCAACCGACGGCAACGAAAATGGTCGACCCAACTTTTTCAGCTCCAGCTCTGACCAGATCACATCACAATCTTCCTCCTCGTCCAAAGTCTCGACTTTCGCAGAAATAGTTGCTGGGAAGGGCTGGGTCCGAGGTTCCTCCATTTTTGATGTGCTGTTGTGAGATTTCGAAACCTAAAACCATCGAATGAATCAATCAATCAATCCGATCTGAAATCTTTTGAAAATCGCGCGGTCGCGTGTACTTATGTAAAAAGGATACCTTACACTGACTGACTGACTGACTGACTGACTGATTGACTGATTGACTGATTGACTGATTGACTGATTGACTGATTGACTGATTGACTGATTGACTGATTGACTGATTGACTGATTGACTGAT
>CAJQPF010000046.1 GCA_905480095.1 uncultured Flavobacteriales bacterium | reverse complement strand
CCGCAATCGCATAAATCGCAAGATTCTCGACATTGACGAACGCATTATTGAGTACAGAGAATTAACCAAGCCCATTCCGCCATCAGTAGCAATTGGTAGGGTTAGCCGAATGGATGCCATTAATAATCGCAGCATAAATCAGGCGGCATTAAGGCAGTTAGAGGTTCAGCGTAAAGGCTTAGAATCGGCCCTTTCGAGACTCAATGATGATAAGTTTGGTCGTTGTGTTGGCTGTGGAGAGGCTATCCCGGTGGGAAGGATACTTATTATGCCTGGCGCAATAAAGTGTGTTCGTTGTCCATGATTGACTCCGTTCTTAGGTCTGTACATTTGTCAAAAGAAACCGATCCAAGTGAATTCCAACTATAAGATTCTATTTTTATTCATACTGACAGCAATGTTTTCAGGATGTGGTCTTTGGTCTGACAAGCCAGGTGATCCATTTGAAGTCATCATTTCGTCATTTGATTTGGTCACGACTGCGGATCAAGGCACGGCTTCAAATAACATTAATGAAGTTTGGGTGTACACTGAAACAGACGTCTTAGGCGTGTTTCCACTTCCTGCGAGTATCCCATATATCACGGACCCAAATGTTGATGTATCAGAGCTCGTTATTCAAGCAGGAATAAGAGTCAATGGGATCTCTGCGACGCGCAAGCCATATCCATTTTATAAGGCGATGGAACTGGAAGTTGAGAATATTCCTGGCGGGACGCAGACAGTTGAATTTCATTCAAATTATATAGAAAGTGCACAAATTATTTTGGCGGAGGATTTTGAAAGTGCAAATAGATTTGAGGCCAACAATACAAGCACAGCAGAGGTGGTGAGAACTTTAGACCCAGATCTGGTGTATGAAGGAAACGCAAGTGGATTGATCTTACTCTCCCCAGAACAGAGTCAGGTGACATCAACCACTCAGGAACAACTTTATAACCTTCCCCAATCGGGTCCGATCTATTTGGAGTTTAATTATCGTTGTGACAATACATTTGCCGTAGGTCTTGAAGCGATCGGAGGGGGGAGCCCTCAGAGGACGCCGATTATTGTGCTTAATCCCACTGGTGAAGAATGGAAGAAAATGTACCTGGATTTAGGCCCATTTGTCTTTTCCACCCCTTCGGCATTTGGGTATGAATTGACGTTAGATGCCATCTTAGATATCGGAGAATCGTCGGGCTATGTTGTGGTTGATAATTTTAAATTGGTGTATTACAAATGAGGTCGGGGAGGCGCGTAGATAGAATATTGCCTTGGCTTTATGTACTCTCGGATATTATTTCCGCTGCAATCGCATGGGCGACCTTGTTCATCCATCGCAAAGTTGAGGTAGAGAAGGTTTGGTCTTGGGATTTTGACTCATGGGAATTCGATGCGAATTACACCTACGGAATCGTACTGGTACCTGTCTTTTGGTTGGGATTATATGCTGTGTTGGGAATGTACAACGCGCCCCGAAGAAGGCATAGAGCACTTGAGTTAACCCAAACGTTAATTGCGACATGTATCGGGTCTATTGTGTTATTTTTTGTGTTGTTGTTAGATGATTTTGTCAACAGTTATCAGCAGTATTACTATACGTTTGGGGTATTGGTGTTAAGTCATTTGATCCTCACAACTGTGGGAAGGTGGGCCATTGTGTCGCGGACTTTACGAATGATTAGAAAGGGTGATTGGGCATTTAGAACACTTGTTTTAGGGGGTGCAGAAACAGCCCTACAATTGGCAAATGATCTTCAGAATGAATACTTATCTTCTGGTTTTAACCTTTTGGGGTTTATTCAGGTGAATCAAGAAGCGCCTGCGATGACAAGCAAGCTAAAACGTCTCGGTGGTGTAAATGACATTAATTTGGTCATAGACAAGTATCACATTGAGGATGTCATTGTGGCTGTTGAACCCTCTGACAGAGAAAAGACGGTTAAATTACTTACCATGCTTGAAGGTCGCAACCTCTCAGTGAAAGTGGTTCCTGGTCTTTACGATATTCTCAGCGGAAATGTGCGGTCAGGCGCTGTATACGGAACACCACTCATTCATGTCGACAGATTCGTGATGTCACATTGGCAAATGGTTCTGAAGCGGATCATTGATATCGTTGCTTCATTGTTCGCATTGGTGATGATCTCTCCTTTATTCATCTTACTGTCCATTGTTGTCAAGACTGCCTCATCAGGTCCAGTCTTTTATCTTCAAGAGCGCATTGGTAGGTATGGTGTCCCCTTTAAAATAATAAAATTCCGCACAATGATCGTGAACGCTGAAGCTGGGACTCCCCAGTTGAGCTCCGGTGCTGATCCGCGTATTACCTCATCTGGGAAGTGGATGCGGAAGATGCGTTTTGATGAATTGCCTCAATTTATGAATGTTTTAAAAGGGGAGATGTCGCTTGTCGGTCCACGTCCTGAACGTCAGTACTTTATTGATAAAATCAAAGAAAAAGCGCCTCATTTCGCTCACCTCCAGAAGGTGAGGCCAGGGATTACTTCATGGGGCCAAGTCAAGTTTGGGTATGCTGAAAATGTTTCCCAAATGTTGCAACGTCTTCGCTATGATATCATGTACATCGAGAACATGTCTCTGGCCCTGGATTTTAAGATTTTAATCTATACTGTACGCACAGTATTACGCGGTCAGGGAAAGTAGAATATTGCCGATTTAGTGCGGTTCGTTTTTTTACATAATATTCCCGAACTTAGAGTTATGTTAAGTTTGATCTCTAACCAAACTCGTAACCACCTGATTTACGCACTCTTTTTGCTGTTAGGGCTAGTCTTTGCGTCGTTTAACACACATTCGCAATCGGATGACTCACGACTTGTTGGCTCAAAGGAAGGAACATTAATCGTGAATTATTGGAGTTCAGCACCTGATCCTGAAGTGGAGCAGCTCAGATCTGTCATGGTTGAAGCGTTAGAAATGTATCTCAATGGCGCTGTTCATATTCAAGATGGAAAAGTGAATTGGCGTTCCAGTCTAAGAACGATTAAGAAGGATATGGAGAGGGTGGTGAAGGATTTAATGGTGTTAAGAAAGTTCAAAGAAAAAGTACCCTTTGCGGGCTTCTCAGATGAAATTGATGCCCTGCTGAATGATGTGGATGAATTGGATGAGCGCGATGTTGCGAGAATGCGTGGCGCTTCCAACATTCCTTATGAAGACAGGTTCTATTTCCTCATACAATCACGTTTGCAAGAGGTGATCCTTCAGGCGGGTTTAGAACTGGGTTGGTATGTCAACAAAGGGCTTCTCGCTCTTGTAGGCCAAACCTTTGAGCCTGTTCCCACTCAATCTCTGGAAGATTGGCAAAATTTTGACCCCAATGCTCCTCTGAATCCTCTAGAAGTTGATTTTTCTATTGAAACCATGGATCTCATAGAAGATGAGGACAACAGTAGTTTGCCTATAACAACCACAACCACCGAATCAGATCTTTTGCAGAGAATCATCGTTTTGCTGGAGGACCACAACCGTCGACTAGAAATTGTTGAGCAAAATCAATCAAAATCAAATGCCCCTGTAAATACCATTGACATTGCAAGAAATGGACTGAGCAATGGTGACCGCCCTTCACCCTCATCAGACCCTGCGCTTAAGGCCTTAAACCTTCCAGATAACTTTGATGTTAGATTCTATACTGGCAGTTCGAATCTGACCCTCAATGCCCAACTTCAAATCAATGAGTTGGTAGGTCTTATGGTAAGATATCCTCAGCTGCGTCTGATGTGTACGGGACATGCTGATATGTCAGGAGACCGGGTGTTAAACCTTAACCTTTCTAGGGCTCGGGCAACGACTGTGAGAAACTATATCTTAGACAGTGGAGTGAATTCAGAGCGGGTTGTTATGAATTTTTTCGGAGAAGAAAGAGCAGAAACACGAGGAGCGAAGGATAGAAGGGTAATCGTGACGTTCTTTGTAGAACCATGAAGATAATTTGTATAGGACGTAATTACCTCGACCACGCCGCAGAATTAGGCAACACTGTTCCTTCTGAACCTATGTTTTTCCTCAAGCCAGACAGTTCCGTTTTGCACAAACGCCATGCTTTCTATATTCCCGATTGGACAGATGAGGTTCATTACGAAGTAGAGGTGGTTGTAAAGATTCTTAAACTGGGCAAGGCAATTCAAACCAAATATGCATCACGCTATTATGCTGAGGTAGGTCTTGGGATTGACTTCACTGCGCGAGATATTCAACGCAAACTTAAGACGGCGGGGCATCCTTGGGAAAAAGCCAAATCGTTTGATGGTTCTGCGGTGGTCTCCGAGGAATTTATCTCATTGGATCGTTTGGGTAAAAGTATTCAGAACTTACAGTTCGATTTAAGCATCAACGGATCTAAAGTACAAGAGGGCTCAACATCGGATATGATTTTCAAAGTCGATCATCTCATATCGTATGTCTCCAAGTTTATGACGCTTAAAACAGGAGATTTAATATTTACAGGAACCCCTTCTGGGGTAGGCCCAGTAAAATCAGGCGATAAAATCACAGGAAATCTAGAAGGTTTTCAAATGTTAAACGTTAATGTTAAATGAGAAAACTTGCACCTGTTCTAAATAATCTGTAGTACACTTGTGTGAATTGTTATAACATATTTGATTGATGCATTTGATTTTGGTAGGATTTATGGGCAGTGGGAAATCTACACTTGGCAAACGTCTGTCAGAGCAGATGGGCAGACCATTTATAGATATGGATTCTCGCATAGAGGAGAATTTGGGGTGCTCAATCAGTGAGTATGTCGCTGAGTTTGGGATAGAGGCCTTTCGAATTGAAGAATCAGAACTCCTGAGAACAATTGTCGAAGAACCTGAGTCAGTCATTGCCACAGGTGGAGGTACACCATGTGCGGATGGAGCGATGGCTTGGATGAGGAGGCACGGTGTGGTTGTGCATCTTTCAGTGCCAGTGCCGGAACTTGCACATCGATTGAAAGACAATGTTGCGAATCGACCTCTTCTCGCAAATGTGAAGCCGCAAGATCTTGAACGTGTGATTGGACGACACCTTTTGGTGAGGGCCAGTTGTTATGGCAATGCAGATGTGAAGTGGGACGAGCTAGACTACACGGATGAAGAGCTGGCAAACAGACTGAGTTCTATCGGATGGCGCTTACGAGAAGCGCTCTAGCATTTTCTTACTGCTGTTAAAGTTCGAGAAAAACAGCATCAGATGTTGATTTCGATTTGCTCAACTTGACGGAGATATGTTCATTCAGGTGAGTTGAGAGGGAGAGCCCGCAATAATCAGCGCGAACGGGGAAAGAGCGATGTATTCTGTCCACTAAAACAGTTGTATACACGCCTTTTGGGCCTGAGTCTAGAATGTGTTTTACAGCATAAATTAATGTTTTCCCAGAATTCAAAACATCGTCCACGATCACCACAACTTTCGATTGAATGTCCGCTTGAGAAGCATTGCAGATGATTTCTTTAGAAAGTGGATTTTCTTTGTCGAGCTTGATGTTTTTAAGGTGGATGTTCAATTCCCCTATTTTAGTAAGAATGGCGTGAAGACGTATCGCCACTTCTTGACCCTGGCCTTCGACCCCCATCAGTATAATCTCCGACTCTGAGTGGTGAGCTTCGAGCAGTTGTCTGGCCATACGTTGGAACTTTCGTTCTATTTGGTCTGAATCAAGAATCTTGTTATTCTTCATAATTTCTTTATTTCATATCAATGATGGGGATAAATCCCGGGATTCTTTCAAACAATGCCACAGATTCTACATGCGCAGTGTGGGGGAATTGATCGACAAGCTTAAATTGAACAAGTTTATATCCGTTCTCTGCCAAGGTAGCCATATCTCGGGCTTGTGTTGCAGGGTTGCATGAGACGTAGACCATTCTGTCGGCTTGTAGCCTGATGACTTTCCTGAGTGTTTTCGGAGAAATCCCCGCTCGAGGCGGATCCATCACGAGTGTCCTTATACATCCTTTGTATTCTGGATATTCAAGTAGAAATTTGCCCACATCGGCGGCAAAAAAGGTGGTGTTTTTTGAGCCATTGCGTTCCGCTGATATCCTGGCATCTTCAATGGCAGTGTCAACGATATCTACGCCGATGATTTGGCCATCATGGTGTTGTGCGAGCAATTGTGAAATGGTACCGGTCCCACAAAACAAATCAAGGACCACATCGTCTTTTCCGCCCATTCCTTTTTCTATGGCCATGGAGATGACTTCACTGTAGAGTCTCTCCGCACTTAATGGGTTTGTTTGAAAAAAGCTACTTAAACTGATGTCAAATTGAAGTCCATGCAGAACCTCAGTAATGCGGTCTTGTCCGAAGATCAATGCGCTGCTACCTTCTCTGGCTTCCACTCTTTCTCCGATGTCATCGTTGATGGTGTGCAGAATTCCTGCCACGCGATCCCCCCAAAGGCTCAGGATAAATGCCGTGAATTCAGACTCAATAAATGCCCCTTCTCCTCCAGAAGTCGTCACCAAATTGATGAGGATTTTATTGCTTGCTTCACTGCGTCTGATGACAAAAAACCGAAAGAACCCTTTTCGTTGTGGAGGATGCCAAGCTGGAAGCCCGGTATTCTCACACCACTCACGAACTTTATAAATGTCATCCTCAATTTGTTTGTCAAACAATCCCGAATCTCGATCTAAATTTTCAACAGCCCACCACGTCCCTCGGTGCTTAAATCCCAAACCGAAATCGTCCACTTTCTCACCGCTTTCCAAATCGTGACGTATTTCGGAAAAGCTATATTCCATTTTGTTTCTGTAATGCCACACGCTTGGAGAGCTAACGATCCCTTGATAAATCTCTCTCGCATTTGATATTCCCCCGATTCTTTCAAATAAATTTATCGCGGTCTCTTCCTTGTATTTGTGCTGAATCTCTATGGGAAATGAGGCATATGGCGCCCCAGGTATTGTCTGGTATGGCGTCTGAACCTCATCAGGAGATGGTGTTAGAATGTCTTTTAATCGACATTCTGCATATCGGTTTTTACATTTAATAACCTGAGCACTAACATGTTGGCCAGGGAAAGTGTTTTGTACAAAAACCGTAAAATCTCCGCGCTCAGTTTTAATTTTCGCTATTCCTTTTCCTCCGAAAGCTGAATCAGTGATTGTTACTTGTATAACTTCACCTTTTCGATACATTTTTTGTTTTCCCATATCGCGGCAAAGGTAAAGCCCGTTTTGCACCTCTGTACACCTAATTGCAGGTACATTTGTAAGATGAACATAAGAACCACACTTTTCTTTCTTTGCCTCGTGTTCTTTTCGATGGTTTCTGCTGTGCTGTCAGCCCAAACACCTCTTGAACTTTCTCTCATGACGTTCAATATTAGGTACGACAACCCCGCGGACCCATTGCTTTGGGACACTCGGAAAGACGAGGTTACAAAAGCCATTGCGTTCTTTGATATTGTAGGGCTTCAGGAGGCTTTGCCAAATCAGTTAGAAGATCTCAAAGCAAAACTGCCCTGGATGAGTGTTTATTCAGAAACGCGTTTCGGAAATGGGGAAGGAGAAGCGTGTCCGATCATGTGGCAAACGAAGCATTTTGATCTTTTGCATACAGAAACCAGGTGGCTCTCTGAATCCTGGACGGATACGGCTTCTATAGGCTGGGATGCTGCCCTGCCTCGCATTGCGTCAATTGTTTCCCTTCATCACAAAGAATCAGGCCAAATCATTCGCGTGATTAATTCACATTGGTCGCACGTCGGAGATGAAGCGCGAAAAGCCTCAGCAGCTTTAATCCGAAGTTGGGCCATGAAGGGTGGGGCAGATGTTGTCATCGTACTCGGAGACTTTAATGCAGAACCTCAATCAGAAGAAATCGACTTTCTGCTTTCAACGAATCTGAATGATTCTTACGATGTTGCCAAAACGAGATGCAGAAAAAGCTTCGGGACGTATACCGGATTCGATCCTGTGGGCTTTGCTGGTCCTAGGATTGATTATATCTTGGTTGACGGCGCAGAAGTATCCTGGGTGTGTGCAGATGAATATATCAAGCATGGGTTTTATATTTCCGACCATTTGCCAGTACATGCATTTGTTTCATTAAAAAGTCAATAGTCCCTTTCAATGTCACGCTTCCAAATCCTCGTACTCAACGGACCCAATTTGAATCTACTCGGCGCCCGAGAACCGGATGTCTATGGAAATTCTACCCTCGACGACTTGGTGTCTGATCTCCGAAAGCGCTTCCCTGACGTTGAGATTTCGGATGTTCAGTCAAACGATGAAGGGGCCCTCATTGATGCCATTCAAGATTTCGGCGTAAGATTTAATGGCATCGTTTTCAATCCTGGTGGTTATGCGCATACCTCTGTCGCCATTCGCGATGCGGTATCCGCGATATCCGCACCCGTGATTGAAGTACATATCTCCAACATACACGCCAGGGAAGAATTTCGAAATATTTCAATCGTAGGTGGCGCTTGTAAGGCCGTTATTTCCGGATTGGGTTTAAGTGGGTATGCTGTCGCCATTGAGCACCTTAAATCACTCTAAAAGGAGATGTTTAACCACCTTGCCATCTCCCTTTAATTCCAGATAAATGCCAGAGGTCATTTTGTTGCTTTGACGTGTGTTATTCCCTTCAACTTCTCGTCCAAACAAATCAAGGAACTTTGATTCAATCCCTCGAGTTTTCCCATCTTCGTTTGAAATCGGAGTGTTAGAACATGCAGTAACGACATCGGTAGGAGAAACAACTGTGACTTCTATATTTGCTCCTTGGCATTCATTTTGACAAGAGTACAAATTGAGCGCATTGATTGTATTTAACCAATTGTTCCC
>CAJQPF010000045.1 GCA_905480095.1 uncultured Flavobacteriales bacterium | reverse complement strand
GTGGCTTCCCAATTTTACAGCACTGGATATTTCCCTGACCACGAATATCGATGTGGAGGGGGAGTGCAATGCGTTTTTTGATGGCGGTAGTATTAATTTCTTCGACACTGGTGGTGGATGTAATCCCACGTCATTGATTGCAGATGTTGTCTATCACGAATATGGCCATGCGATTAACGGTTATTTCTACAACACATTGGGATCTGGTTTTAACAATGGTGCAATGAATGAGGGGTATGCAGATTTTTGGGCAATGTCATTGGGAGATATCGCAGAGATTGGAAAAGGATTTTATGAGGAAAACAATGATGGGATCAGAAGGTATGATATCGATCCAAAGGTTTACCCAGACAATCTTGTAGGTGAAGTTCATGCCGATGGCGAGATTATAGCGGGCGCTTGGTATGACACACATCTTTTGATGGGGGGGGATTGGGCTGCCACACTTGCCTTGTTTGTGGATGCTTACCCGGGTTTGCAGGCTACTGCACCCAATGGCAATGAAGGCCAGGCTTTTACAGACGTGTTGCTTGATGTATTGCAAGCTGACGACGACGACAATGATTTGATGAATGGCACACCTCATGCAGCAGCGATTATAGAAGGATTTGCGATACACGGGATTACATTATTTAGTTATGCAACGGTGGATCATGCGCCCTTAGAATTTGTGGATGCCGCATCTGCAATCGAAATAGAGGCGGAGGTAGATATTGTATTTCCTTACAGCCTGTATTTTCAAAACGTCGTTGCTACTTATAGAACACAATCTTCCGATGATTGGTCAGAAGTGGTCATGGATCAGGATGGTGATTTTTTTACAGCCGTACTCGAAGGATTGCCAGCAGGGACAGTGGTTGAGTATTACATTGAAATCAGAGATGTTTTCGGAGGTGTCAGTGGTGTCACGCCATTTGCGGCTGATAAAGTCACCAACTTTAACCTTCCCTACTATACCATCGTCGGGTGCTACCCGCATTTGATTAATGATTCTGATGAGTATTCTGATTTCGGCAGCTGGCAATTGGGTCTCCCTACAGACAACAATACGACGGGAGATTGGGAGGAAGCAATTCCTGTCGGATCATTTAGTGAATTTGGTGACCCCAATACCATTACAGCTCCCAACAATGATCATACAGTAGGTTTTGCGGGTTATGCCTTTTTAACGGGTGTAAGTCCAGGGGCAGATGCTGGGGTGGGTGCAAATGATGTGGATGCGGGTCATACAACATTGTTGTCCCCTGTGATTGATTTGACTGAATATGACAATCCTGTGATGTCCTACTGGCGTTGGTATGCGAACGCACCCGCAACAGGTGCAAATCCTGCGACTGATTGGTGGCAGGTCGAGATTTCAAGCGATGGCGGAAATTCTTGGCAATATCTAGAGAACACACTTCAACAGGATATCAGCTGGAGACGGAAGGCCTTCCGTTTGGGGGATTATGTTGAGCTCACGGATGCATTTCAGATGCGTTTTATTGCGTCAGACAGTACGACCATTGGTGAGTATTTGGATGGTGGAAGCTTAATAGAAGCTGCCCTGGATGACATTGTTCTTTACGATGTCGTACCGCTCGTTGACGATGTGACCAATCTTGTGGCGCTTTCTTCTTTAAAGGTGTCACCTAACCCTTCGTCACATACCATATACATTGAGGGAAGTTTTGCAAATACGCCGGTGCAGATATTTGATATGAAGGGGTCTCTCATTTATGAAGGGAAGACCCGTGCTACAGGAGATTTATCTCTGGATATCAGTTCTTTTTCACCGGGATTCTATAACATACAACTTCGCAATGTAAACGCCGTCAGATCTTCTCTCAGATTCGAGGTATTATAAAGTCTTTTGTAAAGTTGCGGGCGTTAGGATATGCTAAATCAGTTCTAAAGCTGAACTTGGCAGCCAGCCCACATTTCCATTTTCAAGGAGAACTTCGGTCCATTCGTCTTGTGTACTTTGGATGCATGTTTTTGTGCCTTCATGGAGTTGGAATAGACTTACGCCCAATTCGCCAGGCATACTCCTGACTTCGACCCGACTTTCCATAATGATGGCACATGAACTTTTTGAGACCCTTTCATTTGTCGTGTAAAGGAATAAAATAAAGATGAATGCCAAGATGAAATTCACCGAGGCACCTCCTCTTGCATATGGGGCGATCATGCGGTTTTCCCATCTCAAACGTATAGCGATACAAACAAAAGCAAAGGTCCAAGTGATGAGGCTGAGGATAAGCCAAATCCGCTGCATGTTTCCGGCAAAAATAACAGCAGCCAATTTGTCGAGACCTACGCCAGGGAGTTCTTCAATTCTATCTATTGCACGTAATTCAGCCAAAAGAAGGTTTGCTCTTAAATCAGCATCAAGGGGCTTGATAAGCATGGCCCTTTCATAGTGAAGGAGTGCTTTCCCTATATCATCAAGCTTATAATAAACATTTCCAAGATTGTATTCAAGCTCGAAGCATTGATGATTTTCTGCGATCTCTTCATACAATACGACTGCCTCACTAAAGTCTCCCTCAGCGTATGCTTCGTTGGCAAGATTGAAATTTTCATCTAGGATTTTATGTTCAAGTCTTGATGCTGCTGTTGTTGTTAAGGATGTAAAGCAGAGAAAGAACAATATAATGAGGCCCATTCGATTTGTGGGATAGATCCGTTCATCGCCAATGTCGGCAAGCTTTTTTGCTTCAGAAATAGACGTGTTTACATCTGGCAAGGCGCCTGGCGCAAATCTCGCCATTTCGCAAGTCTTAAGCAGTTGATTCCATTTTGAGGCTTCTTCTTCGCCTAAAAGCGTTTGTAAATTCTCAACCGCATGCGTTCGACTAAATGAACTTCTTCCCACGTGTAGTTTTGCGCAGAGATATATTTCAAGTGCTTCTCCCAGATTTGTGAATTGTATTTCCTTGTTTTCAGCATCCGCACATTTTACAAGAGAATGTGACAAAATCTTTTTTGCTTTTTTACTCTTAAACCCTGTAGGGTCACGTAATTCATTGTTCATATTTACGCGAAATAGAAAAGCAGCACCAGCGGCGATGGGGCCTAGTAGGAAAAGGAATAGAAACAGGTATTTTTTGTTATTTCCATGATGTTTAGAACCCCAATGTGAGTGTTCGGTGTTAATATGCCTGATGTCATGATTAAGAATCGCAACATCTGTTTTTGTGCCAAATGTCGCCCCACCTTTTTCATCCCCATCAGATCTCACAACGACGATGTTTTTTTCTGAAGTGTTCGTGCTGATGTAACGCTTCCCCCTTGGGTCGAAATAACTTGTTGCCAATTCTGGCAGATTATAGTCTCCCGGTGCCCGAGGGATAATAACATACTTATAGACCCTTTCTCCAGATTCTCCGAGTTTGTTGATGTTGATCCTGTCCTTAACCTCTGGATCGAAGACTTCAAATTCCGTCGGCCAAAGTATTTCTGGCTTTCTCAATAGTTTAAGATTTCCATTTCCAGAATATGTGATTGTCATATTAAAGGCCTCATTGACCTTGATGGTGTCAATTTCGATTTTTGAGTCGACAGATAAATTACTAAAAGTGCCTATGAATTTTGGCGGTTTGGCCTCTGGCAAAGGCATGACTTCTATTTTTATTGGTTTTGAAGATGCCTCAACATTCCTTCCACTGAAGAAATTAACACGTACATATCCTTTTAAATTAAATCCCTCTATCGTAAATACCCCTGTTTGTTGAGGAAATGCTACAATACGTTTCACGGTGACTGTGTTGTATCGTTTGCCGTTTATAATTTGAGTTTGCCAAACTTGTTCTTCGGCCTTCACTTCTTCTTGCCAGAAACCTTTAAGCTCAGGCACATTGTATTCTCGAACTTCTAATCCATTGTATTGATTGTAGATGTTATATTCAATGATTACGGGCTCGCCCAGATATACTTTGTTTTTTGATACCTTAATGACTGTAGAAAGTTGATCTAATTCATTGCTTTTATTTGGTTTTGGTAGTTTGGCTCCCTGAGGGAGTACTTCAATTGTGAATGGTTGAGATGACAATATGCCTGCCGATGTTGCCAATTTTATCGCAGGAACTGTGATATTTTTGTCAGTCGATACTGTAAAGGAATAGGTGTAAACATGCTTGCTGCTTTTATTACCGTTCACCCAATTGGTACTATGTGATGTTGAGGGGCCGCCTACGTAGGTCAGGCCTGCAATTTGTTGCATGGGTATGTTTCCGGAATTGGATGAGCAATTCAACAAAGAAACTGAGATTTGAATGCGGCTTCCCATCCGCGTAGGGTTTGCATTTACAGAAGCAGTGACACTGGGGGTTTGGGCAAAACTCATTGAAAAACTACTGCACAATATCAGTACAGCAATCGCGATGCGATAGTGTTTTTTAAGCGTTAGTGTTTGATTGAGATTTAAAGTCATCACCAAGGTTTTTCGATCTTCTTTTTCGTTCCGTCCCCCTTTTGCATGCGCAACTTAGACAAGATTCTCTCTTCTTCCTGATCTAAGCTCTCAAGAATTCTTGCCATTTCTTCTTTTGAGATTTGACCTGCCACTTGTTTCTCCTTTTCTTCTTCTTTTCCCTCTTCACCTTTATCTTCCTCGTCGCCTTCCTGCTCATCTTCGCCTTCCTGTTCCTCGTCGCCTTCCTGTTCCTCTTCGCCTTCCTGTTCCTCTTCGCCTCCTTGCTCATCTTCGCCTTCTTGCTCATCTTCGCCTTCCTGCTCATCTTCGCCTTCCTGTTCCTCGTCGCCTTCCTGTTCCTCGTCACCTTCCTGCTCTTGTTCCTTTTCCTCTTCTTGTTGCTGTAACATTTTATTTGCAATTGCGAGATTGTGTCTTGCGTTTGCAAAATTAGGATTCAAACGAAGGGATGATTTATACGCTTCAACCGCTGTAGAAGGATCGTTTGAGTTAAGCGCTATGTTCCCCGAATTGTACCACGCATTAGACATTAACTCATTGTTTTCAGAGGATGCAATGGCTTGCTTAAATGCGGACGCAGCACCCTCTAAATCCTCAGTCTCCATGAGGCTTCTCCCCAAATTATATGCAGCGATGTCTTCATAGTTGTCAAGCGTACTGCCTTGGCTGAACGAATTGGCAGCATCTTCGTTCATGTTCTCTTCAAACGATGACATGCCATTGATTAAGTGCTGTTTAAGTTCCAAATCAGTTTGGCCCAATATCTTCGAAGAAGAGAAAAGGATGCTGATGAGAATGACTGCATTCCAGATAATGTAGCGCGCATTTTTCATTTGCGAGTTGTGGGATGAGGGATAAAGGATTCAATGAGTATGAGGCACAATGCGACCAATAAGAAAAATTGAAATTTATGATCGTAGTCTGTGAATTTCACTTGTGATGTTCTTGTTTTTTCTTCTTTGTTGAGCGCTTCTAAAACAGATGTGATGTCGATGTAGTTACGGTTGGCTCTTGAAAAGCTACCTCCACCTGCTTGAACCGTAGTCACCAATACAGTTTCGTCCAGTCGAGATACAACCGGTTGTCCATTTGGTCCTTGAATAAAGCCAACTTGTCTGCCTCTGCTGTCAATGTTTGGAATGGGCCCGCCTTCAGGAGTCGCGATGCCTAAAATATGCACGGTGATTCCAGCTTCAAAGGCCTGAGCAGCTGCAGCTACGGGGTCGTCTTCGTGATTTTCTCCGTCTGTGATGAGCAAAATAGCCCTACTTGATGCGGGGGCATTTTCAAATGCCTTAACACTTACATCTATTGCTTGTCCCAATGCTGTTCCTTGTTTCGCAATAATTCCTGGTGTAATTGAATTTAGATAGAGTTTGATGGCACTGTAATCTGAGGTCAGCGGACACTGAACGTATGCTTCACCTGCAAAAACCACCAAGCCGACTCTGTCCCCTGATAACTTATTTAAGATTCGTTCAACAGTTTGGCGCGCCAGTTTCAAGCGATCAAGTCCCAGATCTTCAGCGAGCATGCTGTTACTTACGTCTAAAGCAATGACAAAGTCTGCACCTTTCGTTTCCACCTCTTGAAGACGGCTGCCTACTTTTGGTCCAATCACACCTAGGAGGATTACAGCAACAGCCAATCGCCAGACCACAAATCGCCACGCCTCTCTTGCTAAAGAGAATCCAGGCAATGTAATGTCTTGTAAATGCGATTCAGACAGTTTTTCAACAGCCCTTGACTTCCATTTTAAATGCACTAAAAAGGCGACAGATGTCACTGGGAGTATTGCCGCCCAGATAATCCAATTTGGTCTGTGAAGGTCAACATGAGGCGCAAATTCACTTTTAATCCAAAGACCTAAAATGACGACAGTCCAGAATAAGATTTCTGCCACTGTCACACCCAGTAGGGCAGACCGAAAAAGCTTTCTGTTTTTTTCCGAGCGCTTTCTCATGACACGGATCGGATGATTGTAAATCTCAATGTTCTTTCAAGCAAAAGAGATAGCAATGCCATGATAGCAAAAGGCATATAAGCTTCTGTTTTTCGTTGATAGCGCATGACATTAAAACGCGTTTTCTCAAGAATATTGATTTCTTTATAAATTGATTTCAGTTTTTCCGAAGTAGTGGCTCTGAAATATTTGCCCCCAGTTCGCTCAGCGATTTCCATTAATACTTCTTCGTCGATGCGGACATCTACCCAGTCATATCGATACTTGTCTCCGACTATGGCTACAGGACTTTTTGCTTTCCCCACCGAGCCCACACCAATCGTATAGCATCTTATTCCATTAAGTTCAGCCAGTTGAGCGGCATCAGAAGGGTCAATGGCTCCAGAATTGTTTACACCGTCGGTCAGTAGAATGATGACTTTGCTTTTTGCATCCGACTTCCTCAATCTATTCACAGCTGTAGCGAGGCCCATGCCGATTGCCGTTCCTCCCTCAAGAAGCCCTGTTTGTAGTTCCTTAACACCGTTTTTAACGACCACATGATCTGTCGTCACAGGGACTTGTGTGAATGCTTCTCCCTCATATGCGACAAGACCTATCCGGTCATGAGATCTGTCATCAATAAATTCAATGGCCACGGATTTTGCTTGTTCGAGACGATTTGGCTTAAAGTCCATACTGAGCATGGATGCTGAAACATCAATTGCGAACACCAAATCGATGCCTTCACTTGTCATGTCTTCGATACTGTTTGAAGACTGCGGCCTGGCAATTGCAATGGCTAAAACAGCAATTGCAAATGTTCTAAGTGCATATGGCGTCTCTGCCAACCAGCCCATTGATAAATCTTGAATAGAAGGCTTTGTGGAGGTTTTGTTATCCTTAGAATGTGAAATGTTCGCGAAAATCGTGGTAAACTTCCCCAAACGAAAGACCCTCACTGTTGCGTAAAGAACAGCAGCGATGATGAGTAGGAGTGCCCAAGGTGTTTCCCAGAGATATACGCCGTCAACCCAAACAGCGATTAATAACGCTGAGACCAACGCCAGAAGATGCACGGGTAAAATATGAGCCCACTTCATTCTTTTGCGTCTTTAGATAATGCGTCTCCTTCGGGACGTTCCATCGTGTTTTGAACGAAATCGATACACACCGAAATGGATCTCGTGTGTTCCTCTGACAATGCTTGACGTTTTGCAAACTTAATTTGGTCTCCAAGTCGCAGCGCAACGAGAAGCTTTGACTTGTCGGATGTGTGAATATCAAGCGTGTTTATCAGCTCAGATACTTCTCGGGTTGTTTTTTCTAAGGATGATATATGAAACCGTTCATCTATATAAGTACGGATAATCTGACTCAACTGCACATGGAACGTCTTTGCTTCCCCTTTGTTCCAGGATTGTCTTTCTGCAAGGGTTTTTAATTCTTTTAAAGCCGTAATATGTGGAGGTATATAGGGCTTGATTTCCTCGATGGGCTTTCCTCCCGAGGCTCTGTTGCGCCACCAGAGATAAGCATATTTGACCGTGAAAAACAGGATGGCAAGTCCGATTAATAAACCGATCCAAGGTGCTGCCTTTATAAATCGTTCATAAACGCTCCATTCAATTTGCACAATGTCTGCTGCGGGCATCATTTGGACTTCTCCTTCGGTTCTTGAGGGTACGATTTGCAATAAAATAGGCGCAGTGGAATCTCTACCTAATTTAATGCTCGGAATCAGGACATATCCAGAGTCCCATCCGGTGACCACCCATGATTGCGCAACGATCATGTCCCACTCATCAGGATCAGATAATTGCGGAGCCAAGGTGTCGCGCAAGTTTGTATGAAGTATTTCTAGTCCCCCTGGAATGGTGTCTTGCCATTGTGGCCATCCATCAATTGTCTCATTGATTCCTTTGCCCAGCCTTAAGGTAATTTCGGCTCTTTCACCCCAGGCTATTCTTCCGGTGTCCGAAGTCAGCGAAAGGTTGCTGGGGGTCGATTGGAGTATGCCTTGGCTGAAAACCTCACAGAGGTTAGAACTGCCTGCGAGCGCAAGTGCCAGCGCAATGATATATAAATGAGACTTACCCACGTCGGTCAAATAATTGCATTAAAGGCTTGACATATGGCATGTCCGTTCGAATTGTCGCTGCATCAACTCCTGCTCTTGCAAACAGTTTGTTGAGTTTTTCTGAACGTTCCAGCTCCAATGCTTTAAATTTATTTTGTTGTTTTTTTGATCCAGTCCGCATCCATTTTACCTCACCGGTTTCGGGGTCTTTCATAGGTAACCATCCCACAGATGGGATTTCAAGATCAATGGGGTCTTCAATTTTGAGCGCGACCAAGTCATGTTTTTTGCCAGCGCGTCTCAATAAATCATCATAGCCCTCATCTCTAAAGTCACTGAGTAGAAAGGAAACCGTCCGCTTTTTCATGGCAGATAAGAAATGGTCAAGTGCTTCTGATAAATCAGTGCCTTTGCCTTCGGGTTTGATCTCTAAAATTTCTCGAATAATTCTCAATACGTGTGAACGCCCTTTTTTGGGTGGAATAAACCTTTCAATTCTGTCAGAAAAAAGTATCGCGCCAACTTTGTCGTTATTCCCCATCGCACTGAACGCAAGGACTGCTGCCAACTCTGTAATACGATCTCTTTTACTGACGCCTTTTGTACCGAGGTCTGAGGAGCCACTTATATCAGCGAGAATGAATACCGTCAATTCTCTTTCCTCTTCGAAAACCTTCACATATGGTGCGCCCATTCGTGCAGTGACATTCCAATCTATAGAACGCACTTCATCTCCGTGTTGGTATTCTCGGTTCTCACTGAATGCCATACCACGCCCCTTAAACGCACTGGCATATTCGCCAGAGAAAATCTTGTCGCTCAAGCCCCGAGATTTAATCTCTACACGTCTCACACGTTTAAGTAGTTCTACTGTATCCATTTCCTCAATTCCTTTTCAGGATTTATGCCTAGGGTACAATGACGCTATCCATGATCTCAGTCACAATGTGTTCCTGAGTAATGTTTTCAGCTTCTGCCTCAAATGTGAGGCCGACTCTGTGTCTCAAGACATCCATCGCAACAGCCCTTACATCTTCAGGTGTGACATATCCACGGTGATCCATAAATGCATGTGCTTTTGCTGCGATGCCTAGTCCTATGCTTGCACGGGGAGAGGCACCAAACGAAATGAGTTCTGTTAAATGTCCCAGCCCTACGTTTTCGGGAGAGCGTGTTGCAAAGACAAGGTCGATGATGTACTTCTCGACTTTTTCGTCCAAATAAATACGCCTTACAAGCTTTCGTGCTTCGATGATTTGTTTTGTCGTAACCACTGATTTTGGTGAAGTCAACCCATCGACAGATAAATTCGCTCTTAGGATCTGTTGTTCTTCATCCTTATTTGGATATCCGATCACAACTTTAAGAAGGAATCTGTCAATTTGAGCTTCTGGCAATGGGTAAGTTCCTTCTTGGTCAATGGGGTTTTGCGTTGCAAGAACCAAAAATGGGTTCGGGACTTCAAACGTCTCATTGCCTATCGTAACCTGTCGTTCTTGCATCGCCTCTAGCAGAGCGCTTTGAACTTTTGCGGGGGCACGATTAATCTCATCTGCCAAAACAAAATTCGCAAAAATAGGTCCTTTCTTTACTTTGAAGCTCTCCTCTCTTGGATTGTAAATCATCGTACCCACAACGTCAGCAGGCAGTAAGTCAGGTGTAAATTGAATTCTTGAAAACTGTGCGTCGATCGTTTTGCTCAGGCTATTTATTGCGAGTGTTTTTGCCAGTCCGGGAACGCCTTCAAGCAGGACGTGCCCATTTGCAAGCAGGCCTATGAGAAGCTTGTCCACCATTTGGGTTTGGCCGATGATGGTCTGACTCATCTCGAGACGGATCATGTCAGTGACCTTACTCGCTTTCGCAATGTCGTCATTAAGTTTCTGAATGTCCGGAGCTTGTGTGTTGTTTTCAGGTGCTAAGTCTAAGATTTCGACTTTGTCATTCGTCTCTTCTGTCATCTTGTAATCTGTAGGTGGTTATAGGGATGCTAAACTATGAATTTGAGTTCTTAACTCTTCGCTTTTAATTTTAAAAACTTGTTAATACGCCTCTATTGTTGAATAAAAGTGAGTAAAAATTGAACGTGGGATTTGTTCTAAGGTGGAATAACATTCAAATTCGTCTTTATGCAAAACACCATGACATTTCAATCTGTAATCGCCGCTGTACGAACCTTCAGCGAGGCTTTTAAAATACCTTTTTCTACGTCTCCCACGACCGCGCTTTCATCGGAAGGAATCGCGTTGCGGCATCGTCTCATGGAGGAGGAAAACAATGAGTATTTAGAAGCGGCTGAGGCAGGAGATTTGGTTGAAGTAGCTGATGCATTAGGCGATCAGCTATACATTCTGTGTGGCACTATTTTAAGCCATGGCATGCAGGATGTCATTGAAGATGTCTTTCGTGAAATCCAGGCAAGTAACATGTCCAAACTTGGTGAAGACGGCTTGCCAATTCTTCGGGAAGATGGAAAAGTGATGAAAGGCCCTCAGTACTTCAGACCCGACATTTCGAGCATCCTTGCGAAATCAGTTCAACCATTACATCAAGACCATCAAGCTTTAGACGCAAAACCGTCATGAAGGCGTCTCTTGGTAGAATCATGACAAAGGCGCTTCATCGCGCCAAGGCGGGAAAGCCTTGGAGATTTAGTCGCATGATGCAGGAATTGATTCCGTTTAACAGGCCCCATCGGATTTCCGTCATAAACATATCTCCTAAAGGATGTACTGTTGATTTGCCGCACAGACGACGGAATTTGAATCACTTGGGGACGATGCATGCGTGCGCATTGGCTACAGCAGGAGAGTATGTCGCTGGACTCAATGTGATAGAAGCATTTGATCTGAGCGAATACCGTTTGATTATGAGTCGCCTGGGCGTTGAGTATCACCGCAGGCCTGAGGGAGGTTGTGTTGCAGAAAGTTCTTGGGATGAGGGCACGTTAGAGTCCATTAAAACTGAACTCAAAAAGGAGGGTGTTGTTGCCTTTTCTTTAGTGTCAAAACTTAAAGATTCAGCATCAGAGCATGTTGCCACGACGACCACAATGTGGCAGGTTAAATCTTGGAAAAAAATCAAATCAAAGTAGTTGTGGATAGGTTACGACGTAAGTATGTCGTGGTTTATCTTTGCGAGTCATGATTGAAATCACTTTACCAGACGGATCTGTAAAAAATGTTGAAGCAGGGACTACAGCATTGGATGTTGCGACAAGTATTAGCGAAGGATTGGCTAGAAATGTTCTTGCTGCTGTAGTAGCCGGTGAAACCGTGGATCCTCAAAGACCTATTGTGGAGTCTTCGTCTTTACAACTCCTTACTTGGAATGATGAGGAAGGTAAGCGTACGATGTGGCACAGTTCCGCTCACCTCTTGGCGGAGGCATTAGAGCTCATGTTTGATGGCATAAAGTTTTGGGTAGGTCCTCCTGTAGAGTTTGGCTTTTACTACGATGTCGATTTCGGTGAGCACACCTTTACCGATGCGCATATTCCAGAAGTGGAACAAAAGATGTTGGAGCTCGCGAGGCAGAAAAACCCGTTCATACGTCAGGAGATCAGTAAGGCTGATGCAATATCTCATTTCACTGAAAAGGGAGATGAATATAAGCTCGATTTGTTAGAGCGTCTTGAGGATGGTGATATAACCACCTATACCCAAGGCAATTTTACAGACCTGTGTCGTGGTCCGCATATTCCACATACCGGATTTGTGAAAGCAGCAAAAGTAACGGCAATTGCGGGTGCATACTGGAAAGGAGATGAAAACAACAAACAGCTGACCAGGGTGTATGGCATTACGTTTCCTAAAAACAAGGAGCTCACGGCTTATCTTGAAATGGTGGAGCAAGCAAAAGCGAGAGATCACAGGAAACTGGGGAAAGAACTTGATTTGTTTCACTTTAGCGAAAGAGTAGGTCAAGGCTTGCCACTTTGGCTTCCAAAAGGGGCCGATCTAAGGCACAGATTAGAGAATTTTTTAAAAGAAGCACAACGAAAGTCGGGCTACCAACCAGTGGTTACGCCTCATATCGGCTCGAAGGAGCTTTATGTGACTTCAGGACACTATGCGAAATACGGTGAAGACAGCTTCCAGCCGATTCAAACGCCTTCAGAAGGCGAAGAGTTCTTGTTGAAGCCGATGAATTGTCCGCATCACTGTGAGATTTTTAAGGCACGTCCGAAGACTTACAAGGATTTACCTGTCCGCTTTGCGGAATTTGGCACAGTGTATCGTTATGAGCAAAGTGGTGAACTTCATGGGTTAACACGCGTTCGCGGGTTCACTCAAGACGACGCACATATTTTCTGCACAAACGATCAAGTGAAGGAGGAGGTGAGCAGCGTGATTGACCTTGTGCTATATATATTTAAAACATTAGATTTTGAAGACTTTATTATTCAAATCAGTCTACGTGACCCAGAAAAGCCAGAGAAGTACATCGGATCTGATGAGAATTGGGATAAAGCTGAGACAGCAATACGAGAAGTAGCAGAAAGTAAGGGGCTTGAAACTGTCGTGGAATACGGTGAAGCGGCTTTCTATGGCCCTAAGTTGGATTTCATGGTGCGAGATGCGATTGGCAGAACATGGCAATTGGGAACTGTTCAGATAGATTACAATTTGCCTGAAAGATTCGAATTGGAATATGTTGGGTCAGATAACGCAAAACATCGTCCTGTCATGATCCATCGCGCCCCTTTCGGCTCTATGGAGCGGTTCATTGCGATACTTATTGAACATTGTGCGGGGAAATTTCCACTTTGGTTGACTCCGGAACAAGCGCGAATACTCGCATTGTCGGAGAAATACAACGAGTATGCAGAAGAAGTTTCAAAACTGCTAGAAAATGCCGATATTCGCGCACTCGTAGATAGCCGCTCAGAAAAGGTGGGGAAAAAGATTCGCGACGCCGAATTAGAAAAAATCCCCTACATGCTCATTGTTGGTGAAAACGAGAAATCCGAAGGAACTGTATCCGTGCGTAAGCAAGGAGAAGGCGACGTCGGTACGATGACTATCGAAGCTTTTGCAGAGCGAATCCGTTCTGAAATTGTTGAGATGCTTGCCGTTTAACGAAGTGATTTGAACAATTAAAACGATCTAGCTATAGCAATTCGCAGGAAACGTCGTCCCTACCGAGGTAGGGTACGCAAGGAAGACCCACACAAGATCAACGAATTTATTACCGTTGATTCAATACGTGTAGTAGGAGACAATGTAGAGCCAGCCGTAATGACTACTCAGGCAGCTCTCCAACTCGCCAATGAGTTAGAACTTGACCTTGTCGAGATCTCACCCAAGGCAGATCCTCCTGTATGTCGGATTATCGACTACAAGAAATTCCTGTATGCGCAAAAGAAAAAGCAAAAGGAAATCAAAGCGAAACAATCAAAAGTTGTCGTTAAAGAAATCCGATTTGGACCCAATACTGATGATCACGACTTCCAGTTTAAACTTAACCACGCGCGTAAGTTTCTAAAGGATGGAGCTAAATTAAAAGCTTACGTTTTCTTTCGTGGAAGGACAATCGTTTTTAAAGAACGTGGCGAAATTTTGCTTCTACGCTTTGCAACCGAGCTTGAAGATATAGGTGTCATAGAACAGATGCCCAAATTGGAAGGCAAGCGCATGACCGTCATGTTCAATCCGAAGAAAAATTAAACCCCTAAAATCTAAGGCCATGCCGAAGATGAAAACTAAATCAAGCGCTAAAAAGCGCTTCAAACTTACAGCATCAGGTAAGATCAAGCGTAAGCATGCTTTTAAAAGTCATATTTTGACAAAGAAAAGCACAAAGCAGAAACGTAACTTGACCCACAGCGCATTAGTCAGTAAGGCTGATTCGCCAAACATCAAGAGACAGCTCTGTGTATAATTACAACTGATTTTTATCTAATTCTGGTATAATTAACCCAGTTGTTGGTATCAAAGCATGTGACAGGAAACACCTGAGTCACTTCACCAGCCGCTAAAAACATTTAACCCATGCCTCGTTCCTCGAATGCAGTGGCGTCTAG
The DNA here is from genome assembly GCA_905480095.1 of uncultured Flavobacteriales bacterium. Taxonomy (GTDB): domain Bacteria; phylum Bacteroidota; class Bacteroidia; order Flavobacteriales_D; family Sanyastnellaceae; genus UBA974. The sequence continues at coordinate 10,179 of CAJQPF010000045.1, read as the reverse complement.
AACACGCCGTAAGAAAGTTCTAAAAATGGCGAAAGGCTACTTCGGTGCCCGTAAAAACGTCTACACGGTAGCAAAGAATGCCGTCGAAAAAGGTTTAACATATGCTTACATTGGTCGTAAGCTCAAGAAACGTCAATTTCGTAGTTTGTGGATTATGCGTATTAACGCAGCCGCTAGACAACACGGAATGTCATACAGCGTTTTTATGGGCAAACTAAGTAAATCAGGTATTGAACTCAACAGAAAAGTTCTCGCAGATTTAGCGATGAATCACCCTGAAGCTTTTAAAGCTGTTGTCGATCAAATCAAGTAAGACGCGATATACAATATATAGATTGTGAAAAAGGTCGGCTGGGCATATCCCAAGCCGACCTTTTTTCTGCCATATATATTGCGACTTCTATTGCGACTTGAGGACCCTTCCTTTTGCGATCGCAGCAGCAGTGAAGTCGGGTTTAAGTTCGAGTGCTGAATTGTAGTCTTGAAGTGCACTTGCATTCATGTCCATGCTCTCTCTTGCAAGCCCTCTGTTGAAAAATGCCTGATGGTAGTAGGGAAGTTTTTCAATGGCTTGCCCAAACCAGAAATCAGCGTTTTTGTAATCTTGTAGGTACTCTAAGAAAATAAATCCTTGATTGAAAGCCGCAGAAGCATTCATCGAATCGATTTCTAAAATGGTTTGGTACAAGGCCAACGATTTGTCAAGGGCCATTTTTCTTGCGGATGGATCTTCGTGCATAAGCTCTTGATAGTACATCGCACAATTGTATTTTGCTTCAACACTCAAGGGGCGTAATTCCATAGCGCTGTTGAAATAATCCACGGCGAGTGGATCAGAGGTGGCACTGTATGCGATACCCAGAGCGATGTATCCATCGAAGAAAGAGGGGTTGACTTCAATTGAAGTTTGAAATGAACTAAGCGCATTCTCGATGTCTCCAGTTTCTCTATAGATGACGCCTTTCATCCAATACGCATCAGGAATTTGATCATCCAAACGCAATGCGCTATTAATCATGTTTAAGGCGTCCTCATATTGATTAAGATGAATGTGCATCTCAGCCCGCCTTAGTTTACAAGGGATGTGCCCTGGTGAATACCTAAGGCAAACATCCAGATGTTCAATACAAGGGTCAAATTGGCGGAGTAGATATAGCGCATCAGCTTTTGCTGACCAAGCAGGTCCATATGTCGAGTCCGCTTCGAGCGCCAAATCTAAATCTTGGAGTCCTTCAGTCATTCTCGCATTTCGGAGATGCCACGCAGCCCGGTTCCAGTATGGCAAAGGGGATGTTGCATCATTTAAAATAGCACTTTCGAAGTAAGCCGATGAATCAACATCACGATTCACACCATTGGCATTTTCTTGAACCAAATGTGGGGCAGTAGGTTCCGCCCCACATTTGGTTAGCAAAATAAGAAATCCTGACAAAACCCCTAAAACAATAAGTCTATTCATTTGGAAACCATATAATTGCTGACAAGAAAAAATGAAAGCCTAAATAAATACTGTCTTCAGAAGTTACTTTTTTACAACTTCTTCAGCAAGTTTCTTTACTGCTTTCACGGCTTTGGCATCTTCTTTTGAAGCAGTGATTGATTCTTTGATGAGTCCTTCAATTTCTTCAAAAAGTTCAGGGTTGTCTAGGAGAAGATTTCGAACAGCATCACGTCCTTGTCCTAGTTTTGTCTCCCCATATGAGAACCAAGACCCACTCTTCTTAATGATATTTGCTTCTACGCCGAGATCTATGATTTCTCCCGCCTTAGAAATTCCTTTTCCATAGAGGATATCAAATTCAGCTTTACGGAATGGTGGGGCAACTTTGTTTTTGACAACTTTGACTCTCGTTCTGTTTCCAAGAACTTGGTCTCCATCTTTTATTTGAGTTGATCTGCGAATGTCTAGACGAACCGATGAGTAGAATTTTAATGCATGTCCTCCCGTTGTCGTTTCAGGATTGCCAAACATCACACCAATCTTTTCTCTGAGCTGATTGATAAAGATGCAGCAGCATCCTGTTTTACTAATTGTGCTGGTAAGTTTTCGGAGTGCTTTAGACATGAGTCGGGCCTGTAAGCCTACAGAAGTGTCTCCCATTTCGCCTTCAATTTCCGCACGGGGTGTAAGCGCTGCTACAGAATCTACGATCAACAAGTCAATCGCCCCTGAACGAATCAGATTGTCGGCAATTTCTAGTGCCTGCTCGCCATTGTCAGGTTGTGAAATAAGAAGGTTTTCTGTATCGACTCCAAGTGCTTCTGCGTAAAACTTGTCAAATGCGTGCTCGGCATCTACGAATGCGCAAATACCGCCTTGCTTTTGACATTCGGCTATTGCGTGAATAGCGAGTGTCGTTTTTCCAGAAGATTCTGGGCCATAAATCTCTACAACACGACCTTTTGGATAGCCTTGGATACCTAGCGCTAGATCAAGCGTTAATGATCCAGATGGAATCGCATCTATCGCTTCCACTGGCTCATCACCAAGTTTCATGACGATGCCTTTTCCATACGTTTTGTCTAGGCGGTCCAATGTAAGTTGGAGGGCCTTTAATTTTTGTTCTTGTTCTGAAGCCATATTTATTTGTTTTTAGCGAAGATATCTCACGTGGTACGTAATGGATTTACGTAGTGGTTATTGATGTGTAAATGAGGGGCCAAAATTCATAGATGTTTGTTATTGTTGTCCAAACCCTGCCAGCACTTCTGCAGCGTGATCTTTGCATTTGGGCTTTGAGATAATATCAACAATCTTCCCATTCTCGTCAATCAGAAAAGTGGTACGGTGGGTGCCATCAAACACTTTTCCCATAAACTTCTTTTCTCCCCAAACACCAAACGCTTCATGCACGCTTTTATCCTCATCGGCCAGCAAATCAAATGAAATGTTGTATTTGGCGATAAATTTCAGATGTTTTGCTTCCGGGTCTGGACTCACACCTAAAACCTGGATTCCGTGCTTTGTGAGTTCAGAAAAGTTTTCAGTGAGATTACATGCCTGAGAAGTACAGCCAGGTGTGTTGTCTCTCGGGTAGAAATAGAGTGCCAGCTTGCTGCCAGAGTATGTTGAAAGTGAGCGCGATGTGCCATTTTGATCTTTTGATGAAAAATCGGGAGCACTGTCTCCTACAGATAGATGAGAAATACATTTTACCATAAGAGAAATTTACGCACTTTAGGGAGTTACTTTGTACGCTGAATGACGAATGTTATCAATAATAATTCACAAGCTGACATGACATTTTGTGACGTTGCTTTACCCGCGGCACTCCCGCGTGTGCTTACGTACCGTTGGCCTGGCGAAGAAGCGCCTCCCCGTGTAGGTATGCGTGTTGTTGTGCCCTTGGGAAACAGACGACTTACAGGTGTGGTGTGGGCGGTTCATTCACACGTGCCCGTTGGCTATACTGCAAGAGAGATTGAGGCAGTGGTGGACAACAGACCTGTATTGACCCCCCATGGTGTGGCGCTGATGACGTGGATGTCGGAGTACTATTTATGCGCGTTAGGGGATGTCGTTTCTGCGGCGTTGCCCTCAGGGATGAAGCTGGCCAGTAAGACCAGAATCCGATTGAACCCCGATATTTCGGAAGAGCAGGATAGCAGGAAAAATGAGGAAGGGTTAAACAATGCATCTGTCACCTTGCTCAATGCCTTGCATGTGAAGGAAGGCATGGATTTGAGAGAGATCGCTGAATTTCTGGGTGTAAAACATCCTCAAAACAGTGTGCGGGCTTTAATAGATAAAGGCCTTGCTGTCTCAGAAGATGAGTTGAAAGAACGTTACAAGTCATTAAAGAAAACCTATGTCAGTATTTCAAAAGAGGTGCTTGAAGAAGCGGAGGTTTTACGTGCCGAATTAGACAGAGTCGAGAAACGCGCGCCTGCGCAAGCGCGGGCACTTTTGGCATACCTGGATTTGGCGCCTAATGGAGAGGCGGTTCTCAAGACCAAACTTCAAAAACAAGCAGATGTAAATGCCACGGTCATCAAGAAATGGGTTGAACGAGAGGTATTTGTCCTGGAAGAGCGCGAAGTAGATCGGATCTCTAGGTATGAAGGTGAAATCAAATCATTGCCCAGTCTTTCGCCTCCTCAAACCAGAGCTTACAAAGAGATGAGGCAGGCCCTCGTCAAGCGCAAGCCTGTTTTGCTTCACGGAGTGACAGGATCGGGAAAAACGGAGATCTATGTTCACCTTATTAACGAAGCCTTAAAAGCGGGACAACAAGCACTTTTTCTTGTCCCTGAAATAGCTCTGACAACACAACTTATTGTCAGATTACAAAAGTTTTTTGGGGATTCCGTTCGCGTATACCATTCGAGATTTAACGCTTCAGAACGCACAGAGACATGGCTGAAAATACTCGATGAAAACAAGGGGTCTCTCATTGTGGGCCCTCGCTCTGCAATCTTCTTGCCTTTCCAAAACCTCGGGTTAATTATCGTGGATGAGGAACACGAGCCGAGTTACAAACAACAAGATCCCGCCCCGCGATATCATGCTCGTGATGTTGCCATATGGATGGCGGCGCAAATGAAAATACCGATTGTTTTAGGGTCTGCGACGCCTTCTGTAGAAACGGTTTGGAATACCCAAGAAGGGAGAATGGCAAGGGTCAATCTCATGGAAAGATATGGGGGCGTCATGTTGCCTGAAATACAAGTTGCCAACCTTCAGAAAGAACACAAACAGCGGAGTATGCGCGGCGGATTTTCAAAACGTTTACGCGACTTGATGGCGGAGACTCTGGAATCTGGGAAACAGATTATTCTGTTCCAAAACCGACGTGGCTATGCACCATCGCAGCAATGTGATGCGTGTGGAGATGCTGTGATGTGTGAGAGATGTGACATACCGTTGACGCATCACAAAAAGATGTTTGGTCTTCACTGCCATCATTGTGGGTATCATATTTCTCCTCCTCCAAAGAAGTGTGGCGCGTGTGGCAGTCATTCAGTCAAGCCAAAAGGGCTGGGAACTGAACGTATTGAAGAAGAACTTGCCGAGCTGTTTCCGAAAGCAAAAGTGTCTAGAATGGACTTGGATACAACAAGAAGCAAGTCTGCGCACACCAGAATACTTGAAGCTTTTGGTAACCATGAATTAGATATCCTGGTAGGAACTCAGATGGTGAGTAAGGGCCTTGACTTCCAAGACGTAGGCCTCGTAGGCGTGATGAGTGCAGATAAAATGTTGACTTTTCCAGACTTTAGATCTTTTGAAAGGGCCTACCAAATGCTGACCCAAGTCAGTGGGCGTTCAGGCCGTTCTGCAGAGCGGGGAAAGGTCGTGATCCAAACATTTTCTCCCGACCATTGGGTGATTCAAAGAGTGATCGCGGGCGACCACGACCAACTGGTGGCGCATGAGCTCTTAGAACGCAAAAACTATGGCTATCCTCCTTTTGTACGCTTGATTAGAATATCCTTAAGCCACAGTGACGAATCACGCGTTCGCAAGGGCGCTGAAGTCTTGGCCTTGAGGTTGCGACAAAGATTTGGGGAGAACAGAATAATAGGCCCTGATATTCCAGCAATCTCTCGGGTAAATGATTTATTTCGTCAACAACTTATGTTGAAATTCGAAAGAGATGTAAGTCCCTCAAAGTACAGGGATATTCTACTTGAAGATATCGATGATTTTATGACCGACCCAAGATGGAAACGCCTTCGTCTTAAGGTTGACGTAGACCCAGTTTAAAGCTCTTGTCTATATCTGTACCGCCGACATGAATAACTGCGGCATTTTGCATGACGCGCGGGAGTCTGTCAAGAGAAACGTTCGTTTTTCCGGCAGGGATGTCAATGGCCATAGAGTCTAGCAATTTACCGCTTAGCGTGAACGCGGAGATGTTGTAGTTTCCTGGTTGAGCGACTTGAAAGGTCAAATTATTTCCGAGAAGCGCAACTTCAGATGCTTCATTGCTGTCGATGATGTCCACCCCGTTAACCTCGGCCTCGAATTGGTGGAACGTCACTTGATTAGATCCGCTATTTGCGACGCCCAGAATGTGATTCGTCTCGTCAAAGGAGATGTCTGCGGGGCTACTTAATCCAGAGCTAACCACGGTTTCGCTTGAGCTGAAATCATTGCTGAATCGTGTGATTCTGTTCGGTGACCATGAGCTTACGTAATATCGCCCATCAGAATCCATGTCAATCCCATCACAGTTTCCTAGACCAGTGCCGTTGACGATTGTTGTCAAAGCGCCACTTTCAATATCTACCGCAAGAATATCTGCGTTGCCTCCCCAATTCACAATGATGGCTCTGCCATTTTCTGTGTCTACGACGATGCCATTGGGTGTAGATCCGGTATTTCCAACAAGTGTAGCGACACTCATGTCGGTAGGGTCTGTCGCATCCACCTTTAAGATTCTGCCTGAACCGAAATCGCTGACAATAAGGATTCCGTTCCCGTCATTTCCCATCCCGTTTAGAAAGCTCGCTCCAGCAACGGATGCCGTCCCAAGCTGTTCTGCAGTATTTAAGTCGTAAGCACGAATCAGATTGTTATCAAGCACGAATAACACCTCGCCCATGACCTCCATGCCATGTGTCGCATTTGCACTTCCGAAGAATTCCCAACTGTCGCCTAAATCTGATGTTGAGAGCATCGTTGAAGAGCCACAACTCACAAACCACTGCGCACCATTTGGGTCATACTCTACAGCCTCTATATTTGAGGGTGTTTGAGCGAGGGTAGGAGTGGCAATTAAAATGGCAATTAAGGCGGTAAGTAATGTTTTCATTGGAGTGTTTTTTTATTCTGTGAATTTAAGTTCGTGCGCCAAAGATTGCACTACCGACGCGAATCATTGTTGATCCTTCATCGATTGCGATGTTCCAATCTCCGCTCATTCCCATGGATAAAGTATCGAAGTCGGCGCCCATTGTTGGGGCGAGTTCTTCGAAAAGTGAACGTAAACCTTTAAATTCCTTGGCAATTTGCGTGGTGTCTTTTGTGTATGTCGCCATTCCCATGAGTCCTTTGATGCGAATAGATGTGTTTCCGAACGTTTCATTTCCTGACATCGCGATCAATGTTCTAAGCTCGTCTTCCAGGAAGCCGAACTTACTTGATTCCTCTGCGATATGCACCTGAAGAAGCACATCCAAAGGTTTTGGGTTTTTGTGTAATGCAAGCGCTTCATAGATGCGTGTTGAATCTACAGCGTGAATCAAATGCGACAAAGGGGCCACTGTTTTTGCTTTGTTGGTTTGAAGGTGCCCAATCGCATGCCAACGAACATCGTCTGGAAAGGCGTCTGCCTTTTCAACCAATTCAGCCACCCTGTTTTCACCGAAATCTCGAATTCCCTCTGCATATGCGCTTGCGATAACATCAAGCGGTTGCGTCTTGCTTACTGCGACAAGCGTGACATGTTCGGGAACGGCATCTCGAATCGTCTGAATGTTCGTTTGAATCGTGTTGTTATCCATTTTTGTGAGGATGTAGACCAAACTCATATACAAACAATCCGCTCCTAAGCTTAGGTTCTACCCATGTGCTTTTCGGAGGCAGTGTGTTTCCAGCATCAGAAACAGAAATGATTTGATCTATGGGAATAGGGTGGAGTGCAAAAACCACTTTGTTGTTGAGATCTTTCACGACATCCTTCAGTTTCGAATGGTTATTGCTTGACACATTTGACCCCGCGATGTATTTGAGGTTTGGGTTATTTCTCGAATCTTCTATCCCTAACAATGGTTCTAAAATCTCATCATTAAGCCAGCCAGCATCGATTCTCATCCCGGAGTTGTCTTCTTTTAAAACCAACCGCCATTGTCCTTCGTTTGTCATGATGTCAATACATCCACCACAAGATTCTTGTGTGTCTGTTTTTTCAATTCGAAGGACAGAATCGATGGCTTTTATTTGAGTTAAAAGATGTTCAATGTCTCCATCCCAGTTTCTTACTTCTCTATGATATCCGAGAATGCTTAATTCTTTTGCGGGTAAAATAAAGGCCAATATCCGGTCAACTCCAGGTTCATTTGGATGACGGTGAAGCATCTTTATTGATGACGCCAATCTGTGATGTCCATCTGCGAGGTAAAGGGTGTCTAAAGGCGCAAGAGCTTCAGAAAACGACTCATTGAGTTCAGGATGAATAAGCCATACGGAGTGTCTAATGCAATCGGTGGTCGTAAAATCGCAATCTGCGGCACGGCCTTCGGTGATGTCTGAGATGGCACTGTTAAGTTCATCTTCGCCTTCATGTCCAGATTTCCTTGCACAAAGGATGGGTTCAGCATGAAACCCCACTGTTTCTAAATAACTGGCAAATAGATCTTCTCGTTTCTCAAGTGTAAGCTCATGTGTTAAAACGCCGCCATCTTCACATTTCGGCAGATCCAAAACGGCAATGATTCCAGTGAAAGTAGAGCGGGGAGTTGTTTGACGATAAATCGCATAGACAGGACCTTCGACGCCTTCTAACCAGCCGTTGTCTAGAAATTTATCATATCCCTTTCTGACTTCTTTGAAGAAGTCTACAGTCCCTCTTTCCGCTGCAATGTCATCAGCAGCATCGGGGTTAATCACTTGTAAATAGCTGTAGGAATTGTGTTCAAACTTATCCTTCAGTCCCTTTTTATTGTAACTTAAGTAGGAGCGCGAAGCTACTAAGTGGGCCAAATGTCTAGGTGGCTGAACCATTCTGAATGGTCTGATCAGGCTCCCCATCTTTATGCGCGTGCTTTTGCCAGTTCGGCAATCTGTGAAGCCAATTCAAGACCGATGCGATCTTGAGCTTCTCCAGTAGCTGCACCTGTATGAGGTGTTAATGAAAGACCTGGGTGAGAAAGAGTGTCTGCCCTAGGTGCAGGTTCCCCCACGAAGACATCAAGGGCTGCGCCGCTTAGATGTCCAGAGTTAAGCGACGAGATAAGGGCGTCCTCATCGAGCACACCACCTCTTGCGGCGTTAATGAGTAGCGCGCCTGGTTTCATTTGGTCCAATTGCGCCTTGCCGATCACAGCAGATCCATCAGACTGAGCGGGAATATGCAGACTGACAACATCACTGGCACGTAGAATTTCATCCATAGATACAAGAGGGCACTCAATAGAAAATGAAAGGTCCCCAATTTCTAAATCCACATTGCCATCAGTGGCATATGTGTCATTCGCAACGACCTTCATGCCACATCCCAACGCATACGCGGCCAACGACCGACCGATACGCCCGAAACCGATTATGCCCAATGTTTTTCCTCGGAGCTCTGTTCCTTTCCCATAGGCCTTCTTCAGAGCTTTGAAGTTCTCACTGCCTTCAACAGGCATGGTTCTGTTGCTTGCGTGTAACGAACGCGAAAGTGAAAAAATGTGTCCCATGACCAGCTCAGCGACACTCTGAGACGAGGCCGCAGGTGTGTTAAAAACAGTCAGGCCTTTTTCTCTGCCGTATGCAACATCAATGTTATCCATGCCTACGCCGCCTCTCCCTACAAACTTGAGGGTAGGGCATGCGTCCATGAGTGCTTGTCTCACCTTCGTTGCAGATCTGACAAGTATGCCGTCGATCGCATGTGTGTTGATAAAGCTTTCGAGCTGATCAGCCTCAATGAAGTCTGTGTAAACAGTATGACCTCCATTTTTTAATGCATCAAGTCCAGATGGACTGATGCCATCGTTTGCGAGTATATTCATCTTGTACGTTCTAGTTCATTCATAACATCAACAAGTACTTTGACACTTTCTAGAGGAAGTGCATTGTACATAGAAGCTCTGTAGCCACCGATACTTCGGTGTCCATTTATCCCACTAATTCCGGCACTTTCCCACGCCTCGTTAAAGGCATCTTTGTGACTTTCGTCAACAAGCTTGAATGTTGCATTCATCGTTGACCGACTGTCCATGTCTGCATGTCCTGTGAACAGAGCGTTTCGGTCTATTTCGTTGTAAATAAGTGCCGCTTTTTGATTATTGATAGATTCAATGGCTTTAACGCCACCCAGGTTTTTCAGCCAACGCAATGTGAGGAGTGTCGTGAAAACAGCGAATACTGGTGGTGTGTTAAACATGCTGTCCTTTGAGAGATGGACCCCAAGGTCTAAATACGACGGGATGTTGCGTCCTGTTTTTCCGAGCGCGTTTTTATCAAACGCATACATGACTGTTCCGGCGGGCCCCATGTTCTTTTGTGCACCAGCATAGATGAGTGAAAAA
>CAJQPF010000044.1 GCA_905480095.1 uncultured Flavobacteriales bacterium | reverse complement strand
GTCGCCCAGATGTCATAATGAGAAAATTAGGTTAGGAAAAGCTTGACTTCAAGTTCAATCGCCGCTATAATATGCGAGAACTGCTAGCTTAAATTTAAGCGGGCGTATCCCCTCTGCCTTCTAAGCAGGAGAAAGGGTAATTGGACACATGTAGGTTCGAATCCTACCGCCCGTGCTTTATATCAACAAATAGTACCCGAATATACGAAAGGACTTTTGTTTCTGCTCACGGGTTCGAATCCATAGGCACTGCCTTAGCCATACACCGCGTTTTCCTCCTTCTCGAACTAGTTATGGTCAGGAATTGGAGGGACATTAAATGATTCCAGAAAACGAAATACAAAATGAAGATCATCAAGACGATGATTACGGTGACGAGTTTGATTTCGTCGAGGCGTATGATGAGACGCCTGTAAACGATGACTTATTATTACCGGAGAATACTGCTGTAAGTGCTATCAACTGTGCTTTCATTGGAGTAGGCGGCGGAGGTGGAAAGCTAGCCAAGGCATTCTTGGACATAGGCTTCAACAAAACGATGCTACTCAATACAACTGTGAAAGATCAGCCAAATGACGTTCCAGCGGAACACTTCTTGCTATTACCAGGCGCAGATGGCGTCGGCAAAGACATTGCTCTTGGCAAGAAGGTCCTCATCGATAACGGCGCAAGGGTTGAAGATGCCTGCCGCCAAGAGATCGGCAACGTCGATTGGATATTTGTTTTAGCCGGTGGAGGTGGAGGAACAGGCAGTGCTTGCGCAGCCCTTCATAAGCCGATAACGCGCTACCTTGATTCGATTGAAGCTACTGGTCGAGTTGTTTATGTAGTTACAAAGCCAACTGGGCAAGAGCTATTGAATCCAACGATTGCCACCAACTACAAATCTCTTTTAAAGGATGTAACGAAATATCCTCATATTGTCATTGACAATGAAAAACAGCTACACTTACTCCGTGGCAAGATTGGTATGTTAAACATGTACCCATCGGCTAACAAGAACTTTGCTAAACTATTTTCACAAGTTTTGAAGCTCGCCGCAGAAAAGTCCCCAATCCAGACTTTTGATTCAAAAGATTTGGAGAGGTGCTTAAAGACACCAGGACGTATTATCATTGGAAGTACAGTTATCAAGGACCCGTACAAGCAAGACCTTGGCGCAGCAATCTATTCAGGTTGCCACAAGTCTTCTCCTTGTCCTGCACCCAATAACAATTCAAAGACTGGAGTTCTGCTTCTTCTTTTAACCGAAGAGATTGCAAACAACCCTGACATCAGCAAGCGCCTCGAATCAGGCTTCTCTTATGTCGGAGGACGCGCAGAGACTTTATTCTCAGGTGTTTATGTGAAAAATAAACTTCCTGGTCTTGTCGCAATCGCCCTTTTTGGTGGAAACAAATAAGACTAATTCATGGGATACCCTCTAATTATTTTAGAGGGTTATCCTATGGAATTTAGTTGGCGAAAGTTTAATGACAGTGATTTTTGGCAAGCCATCCCAGAATGGAAAGAGGTCGATAGAGAGACTTTTTCTAATCATAAGTGGCAAGACAAGAACTCTATCACAAGTTTTAAAAAGTTTATCAAGATAGCTTCGGACATTGCTGATCCTTCTTTTATAGAAGACGCCCAAAAGGGATTTGAATTAGCTCCAATGGCTGTCCGAGTATCTCCTTACTTGTTTTCTTTAATTGATTGGAATAACCCTGTAGAGGATCCCATCCGAAGACAATTTCTTCCGTTGGCTTCCCAACTCCAACCGGATCATCCTATGCTTACCTTTGATTCACTTCATGAGCAGGAAGATTCGCCAGTAAAAGGATTGACCCACCGTTATGAAGATAAAGTTTTATTCCTTGCTCTTGATACTTGTCCAGTTTATTGCCGTTTTTGTACTAGAAGTTACGCAGTGGGAGCCGCAACATCCCAAACTGAAAAGGTTTCCATTAAAGCATCAAAAGACAGATGGCAGCATGTGTTCAATTATCTGCGGGAAAGTCCACAAGTCGAAGATGTCGTAATCTCTGGCGGCGATGCTTTCCGACTAAAAGCTTCTCAAATATTAGAGATAGGTGAAGAACTTTTAAAGATTGATCACATTCGCCGCTTCCGTTTTGCCACAAAAGGGTTGGCAATTATGCCAATGAAAATCACTTCAGACCTTGACTGGACAAATAATTTGGCTATAATAACAGAGAAAGCAAGAAAGCAAAGAAAAGAGGTTTGTATTCACACTCACTTTAATCACCCAAAAGAAATCACCAGCTTTTCAGAGGAAGCAATGGGCGTCCTATTCGAAAGAGGGATTAAGATTAGAAACCAAAGTGTGTTTCAGCGAGGCGTCAACGACGATGCAGAGACCATGATTGAGCTTACAAAGAAGATGAGCTACATCAATGTCCAACCTTACTATGCTTATATTCACGATCTTGTAAAAGGAACAGAGGATCTAAGAACCACAGTTCAAAAAGGAATTGAAGTGGAGAAAGCGGTCAGAGGTGTCACCGCCGGGTTTAATACTGCGACCTTTGTCGTCGATGCCCCTGAAGGCGGAGGTAAGAGAGACATCCACAGCTTTGAACACTACGACAAAGAGACGGGTATCAGTATTTATACTGCACCTTCCGTCAAGCCGGGACGCCGCTTTCTTTATTATGATCCAATCCATTCTTTGAACCCAAGCATCCAACGCCTTTGGAGAAATCCAAGAGCAGCTAACCAAATGATTAAAGATGCATTACATTCAGCAAGGAAGTAGCAAGTGAAACTTTATTTATTAGAGCAAGAAGAGAATCAAAGAGAAGGCTCCATTGTATCCTGTGTAGTCGTTGCCAACTCTAAACAGGAAGCTCAAGAGGTCCACCCGTTTTCGGATTGGGACCGCGTAGAGGTTTGGACATACGACCCGTGCGATGTTAAGGTTACATATCTTGGCAACGCACGCAAGGACATCGAGAAGGCTGGGTTCTCTGATAGCGTCAACAACGTGGTCTGCCTCCACCGATGCTATAGTTAGACGATGAAGCCCGGTGACCTTGTGAAATACAGAAAGCGCTTTAGCTGGACAGGTGTGGACAGGGGCGCTCTGATAGGAGTCGTCTTAGATAAGGTAAGGGATAACTATGTGACTAACACTGTCCGCAATGAACAGATGCTCGTCCAGTGGAATCACACCCTTGGGACCTGGAACAACCTCCAATGGTATGTATATACTGAAGATTTACGTGTAGTATCAGAGAGCTAGTGTGTAGGGGTGAAGATTAATACTTGACTTTAAATTTTATATAGCTATAATAGGTTTATAATTAATTTTGGAGGACTATTGTGTCACTCGATGTTAAAGAAAGAATCCTCGCTCTGTCGAAAAACCAATATTTGACTGACTGGGAGGTAGGTTTCTGCGAATCCATCCAAATGTCTATAGAGAAGTGGGGGAACCTAACGCCCAAGCAGCACAATCTACTCCAGAAGGTCGAAGGCAAGTACACCGAGGAGAAAATGCAAGAGATTGTAAACTGGAAAGACAACTTTACTCCTGAACTACGCCATCGAGTGAAGATAGCTGCTAACTATTATGCAAACTATGCGGGATATTACATCCCTCTTGCACGTAAGGTAATGTATGAGGAGTCCTATATTCCCACAAGAGAGGAGTATATCAAGTTGTGTGAGAATGATTACGCCAAGGGTGTCATCGAAAACGCGCTTTCTGATCCTAAATACCCTGTTGGAACCTTCGTAACAGTACGCTCCAGCCACCCAGATCGATATAAATTTAAGGACAAGCTGCTGTTAATAATTGAACACAGCGCCGATGTAAAGTCACACGCCAAAGGGGCAAAGCCTGTATTGGTTCTTCCTGTTGGCGAAGCCCAAACGATGTGGACCGAAGAACGATACCTAAAGCAGCCAAAGAAAAAAAAGAGTTGATTTTTTAAAAGATAGCCTATAATACTAAAGAGCGACTATTCTGGAGAACGAAAGTGACTACTTGCCGCTGGTGCCGCAACAGAGGACATAATATTAGAAGCTGCAAAGAGCGTAAGGAGTGGTGCGTCGCGAATAAAGATAGCCCTGACCTTATGGATCGCTCCAATGCTCGCCATTACATAGAAGTATATGATATGAAAAAATCCAATGTCCGACGCTGCAAGTTCTGCAAGGCAGAGGGTCATGATTTAAGGACGTGCTCCGACTTCTCTGAGATTGTTGACAACAAGGTTGATACCCTGTGGGAAGCCAGAAAGGAAATTATGAACCGCTTCGACGATTTTAGTTTTGGCATTGGATCTCTCGTGGCTTGCGAGGTAAACAGTCACCGCGACGGCTACCTGAGCAAAAAATATGATGTCGTTGGCGTCGTTACAGACATCCGTTGGTCAAACATAACAGATATGGATATGTCCGATGCGATTAACTGGCAGCATCAACGACCGCTCGCCATTCAGCCAATGGACGAGTCCAGGTCCTATTACGTGCGACTCCCAAGAGAAATCATAGAGGTGCCCTACGAGGACTGCGAAGGACGCTGGAGACAAAAAAGTGACTACTACGCTGTTTTAGACAAAGTTAAGATTGTCTCTCCCTCCAAAAGCCCAATTATACCAGCACCTTTCACTCACCCAAAAGAGTTAGAAAAGATCTCTCGAAATTGGGCAAAAAGCTATTATTTTTAATTTTTTCGCTTGACTTCGATAAAAAATACGGTATAATGTTTATGAATGATGTCCGTGACCTATTTACTAAAGGGGAACACTAACATGGCAATCGATTTTAAGACATTTTCTAGCGTCGTACCGCACGTAATCGCGGTAAAGAAACCTGTTTTGCTCCGAGGTCGCCACGGCATCGGCAAATCTGAGATGGTCTATGACATTGCAGACGAGCTTGGCTTGCCAGTGATTGAACGTCGAGCATCGCAGATGACAGAGGGGGACCTTGTTGGTCTCCCGGTGACTGACAACGGGGTGACGAGCTTCTGCCCACCGGACTGGTTTGCTGAAGCATGCGAAGTCCCGAGTGTCTTGTTCTTTGACGAAGTAGACCGAGCAGTAACTGAAGTTCGTCAAGGGCTCTTTGAGCTTACCGACTCGCGAAAGCTATTTGGACACCACCTGCACCCAAGAACTGTTATCATTGCCGCCGTTAATGGTGGCGAACATGGTTCACAATACCAAGTTGGTGAAATGGATCCGGCAGAGCTTGACCGTTGGACTGTATTCGACGTTGAGCCTACCGTTGAGGACTGGCTGACGTGGGCTAAAGATGAAGTATCTCCTTTGATCTGGGACTTCATCAACCAGAATCGCTCTCACCTGGAGCACTGTGACGATTATGAGCCCAACAAGGTGTACCCTTCTCGTCGTTCTTGGAAGCGATTGAGCGATTGCCTTGTTCAGGCGGCTTTCTTAAGCACCCCTGAAGATAACACAAAGCAAATTTATCATCTATCGACCGCTTTTGTAGGGTTCGAAGCCGGAATCGCTCTTAACGATTTCATCGAGAATTATGAGAAGCAAGTGACCGTCGAAGATATCATCAGCGCAGGCAAGACTGAACTAACTGAAGAATTTGGTATCAACGAACACTGTGCTCTGATTGAAAAAATGGAATCCGAAGACATCTTTAAGAATAGACTCCCTGACGACGAGTTAGCCAACCTTGCTGACTACTTTGTCACTCTACCATCAGAGGCAGCAATGAAGCTGTGGACCATCATTGGTAAGGAAGATCAGGGTTCCCTCGACGGAAACATTGTGGGACTACACAAGTCTATCGCCAAAGACGGTACGAAAGTAGCCGAGTACATCACCAGGATTCTGACTGGTAATGACGATAAAGACAAATAACGATTGAGCTAGGGGAGAGAGAAAGGTTTCTACTAGGGTGATGTTCATTGTCTATAACGAACACCGGCATAGATGCAAAAATGGTTGAAGGTAGACGAAGGGAGGCTAACCCCTTGAGGAGAAAGTTAGCCCTCTCTCCCACTTTTTTCTTGACTTCGGTCCTCATAGTCGCTATAATAGTTTTGAATCAATCAGGAGATTCAAATGTCAGAATTCAATTTGAATGACCACATCTTCCGCCTCTTGCAACGCGAGCCTTTCTTCGCTGCTTTATCCAGGCGCATCGATAAGAAAGAGGACTTGTCTATTAAGACAGCAGGCGTCAGGATAAACCCTGATACTTCCTCTTTCGAACTCCGATACAATCCTGATTTTATGAACAGTTTGGATGATAACCAAAAGACTGGTGTCCTCATACATGAGTTCTATCATCTTGTATTCGAGCACGTCTTGGGACGATTGCCTGATGAGCTTGAAGGTGCGATGACAAAGCCAACAAAGGAGCAGCGCTCCCTCTTTAAGTTATGGAACGTCGCCGCCGACTTATCAATAAACCAGCTAATCCAGCGCAGTATGCTACCAGAGAAGTGCTGCGTCCCCGGTGAGAAACCCTTCGAGGATATGCCGTTTAGCAAGACGGCTGAGTGGTACTACGAAGCCTTGAAGAAAAAGAGAGAGGAGCAAGGTGAAGAAGGCGAAGGCGAAGGTGAGTACGGCGAAGGACAGTTCGACGACCATGGAGGTTGGGGAGAGTCTGAAATCGATGCAGCCACCAAAGACATCGCCAAGGAAAGGCTCAAGGAGGCTATGAAAAAGTCTATGAGCGAAGCCAACGACGCAAATAACTGGGGATCTGTCTCTGCTTCTGTCAGGAAGGACATAGCGAAGAGACTATCAGCGCAGATAGACTGGCGAAAGGTACTCCGCTTCTTTGTGCAAACGTCTCAAAGGTCCACAAAGAAGTCCACACCAAAGCGCTTAAACCGTCGTTACCCTCGCGTCCATCCTGGTCGAAGAGTGACCAGGTTGGCACACATAGCGATTAGCATCGACCAATCTGGCTCTGTTTCTGACACCATGCTGACCCTATTCTATGCAGAACTCAACAAGCTGTCAGATATTGCCACCTTCACCGTAGTTCCATTCGACACGCAGGTCGCCACCGATAAGGTATTTGTGTGGAAGAAGGGAGAGAAGCGAAAGCATGAGCGTGTCCTATCTGGCGGCACCGACTTCAACGCACCGACAGAGTATGTCAATAAAGGAAACTTCCAAGGGCACATCGTCCTCACGGATATGATGGCACCGAAGCCAAAGCCATCCAAGTGCCCACGTATGTGGATGACGGACAAGTCCAACGCATCCCGCCCTTACTTTAAAACAACGGAGCGCGTTGTCATAATTGACAAATAACCTTGACTTACGCAAAACAATTCAGTATTATAAGAGTAACCCCAACAAAGCGAGAAACAAAATGGATGAAAAAGAAGAACATACAGAAGATAACGTCACATTCGACTTTCAAGACTTCTCAATCGGTGACCTAGATGGTCCGAGTGCTTGGAGTTCAGGTTCCTATGATGAAGGGAACATCAATATTGACCCGACGTGGTTTGATTAAGCGATCCCCTGGCTCTTGGCAGACTGGACATAAACAGATTGATTCCCCCTCTCTACTCCAGTCCGCCAAGAGCCCTTTAGTATATAGTAATCTTAATAGGAGAAGCAGATGAAAATGACACAAGAAGAAGTAAAAAAGAAGCTGGAAAGAATCGGTCGCAGCCATAAGGGACTCGGCGGCGGACCTGATAGCGAATCCTATTTGCATGATGCAAAGGTTGACAAAGAAGAAGGCTTTGTTTGGATCTCAACAGACAACAACCTTGCAGCTAAAATCATTAAACGATGTAGCAAAGATATCGTTGAGGTCTTAGAGCGCGGCGAGGGTTTTGTTGAGTTCAAGATTCGTCGCTCTTCCTTCCGAGGTATCGAGTACGCTTTCAAGACCTCCAACAATGAAAAGAAGAAGAAAGTAAATCCAACTTGGCTGTGGGAAAAGAAAAAGCAAAAAAGCTCTTGACTTCAGATTCTACATTGCTATAATAAATTCATAAGACAACACAGGGGAACCAAATGAATACTCAAGACTTAATAATCTCTTTAAACTATTATGTGATGAACGCAAAGAAGGCTGCAAGCTACTTGAGCACACAGTCTGATGCGGATTTCGTAACCATCAAGCGCGTTGAGTCTCTGTTGAAGACGGTGCAGGGCATCCTCGATACCCCTGAAAGTCTTTCATCCCCTGCG
>CAJQPF010000043.1 GCA_905480095.1 uncultured Flavobacteriales bacterium | reverse complement strand
ATTCCTTTCATTTATGTGAGGGCTTCTGCAAAGAGTCATGGCAAGCAACAAAGAATTGAGGGTGACTTTTCAGGATTTAGTAGTGTATTCGTGATAGAGGACTTAATATCTACGGGCAAGAGTTCATTGTCAGCTGTGGATGCACTTAGAGATTCAGGACTTGAAGTCAAGGGTTTACTTGCGTTCTTTACGTATGGATTCCCCGATGCGGTGGCACGGTTTTCTGAAAAAGAATGTCCTTTCTTCACTTTGACTGATTACGCTACGATGCTCGACGTTGCATGTAGATCAGAGTACATCACTGACGCTCAGAAAAAGGAATTGGACGGCTGGTCATCTGACCCTGTATCATGGAGCAATAAACACCAACCAGTATGATTTCGTTCGAAGGTCCAAAAGTCGTTTTGGGAATCTCTGTTTCAGCTTTGTCAACTGAATTAAGAAGTCTTGATATTATTGGGGAGGTGCTGCCTGAAGGTGAAGTCAAAGATTTCACATCGGAAGGTGACACATGTTCTTTTAAAGTTAAAGGCGGCGTTTCTATTCATCTTGAAAAAGAGTTAGCAAACCTTCCTGAGGGGATGATTTTACGTCTGCATACAGTTGCCCCTTCTCCTGTAAAGTTTTCTTTGGAAGTCATCGCCGAAGATCATACTGAGGGTTCTACTTGTTATGTGCGCAGTGATGCAGATTTAAATCCATTTACCAGAATGATGGTAGAGCCAGCATTAAACAGCTTGTTTAAAAAAATGGCTGAAGGAATGGTGAGCAGGTTTCCAACTTCACCATGACCAAATGACTTCTGAGGAATGTAAATGTGTCTCCGGGTTTTGAATGTTTTTTCCTGTGTTTGACCAAAAGAACACTCCCCGTCCATCTTCTTCTACTTTTTTCAATACACCTTTGTGATCAGTCTCGTTGATGGTGTAAATCCTTTCTGAATGTATTCCAAACATTTCCGAGTTGAATGCTGAGACTGTGTTTTGTATGCCGCCTGAATGCCTGAGGTTATTCACCCTGTGTTGAAGTGCATTTAGAATAACAACTTCGAGAGATGCGGGTGACATGTGTTTTGAAATCAGATCATATATACTTGTGGATGGAAGTTTAAATTGGGGTCGGTGTTTTGGATCGCTTTCCTTTCCAACATTGACACCGATTCCGACAATTGCAGCAGCCCAAACGTCTCCTCTCCACGTATTTTCAATGAGAAGTCCTGATATTTTTTTTGGGACGTTGTTGTGATTAACAATAATGTCGTTTGGCCATTTTATTGAGAGATCTGTATTGCCTGTGATTTTCCGGAGACCGTCAAGAACCCCTAAGGCTGCAGCCATATTAAAAACAGCAGGTGGTTGAGGAGGTGTTTTCAGGATCCAGCTCATGCATAAGTCCCTGCCGGGAGCTGAAACCCACGGTTTTCCTCTTTGTCCTTTTCCCTTTTCCTGACTTTCAGCAACAACAATGGTCTCTTTGCCGGTGTTTTCCGTACGTAAAAAATGTATGGCATAATCATTCGTGCTCCCAACGGAAACCAAGCTGATACGTTTCACCAAACCACTTTCAGTCGTTATTTCACTAACATTGGCATTCATGTCCTATTATGTGTCATGATTTAAGCTGTCATCGTATGCAAAAGTAGTAACTTTGTCAACTGAAAATATTTCATGAAAAAACCTGCTGTTCTCCCACCTAATATTCTGCTTGATGCAGTCATCAAAGGTCTTGATGATGTTAAAGGTCATGATATTAAAATCATTGACTTAAGTACGATCGAAAATGCAATGTCTGCTTTTTTTGTGATAGCGCATGGCAATAGCCAGACGCAGGTTTCAGCGTTGGCATCTTCAGTTGAGAAGGTTGTGAAAGAATCGATTGATGAAAAACCAATGTCTGTGCAAGGATTGCGGAATGGTGAGTGGGCAATTTTGGATTATTTTAATGTCGTCGTTCATGTGTTTCATAAAGATGTAAGAAGTCGGTATGCATTGGAAGAATTGTGGGGAGATGCTGAGATACGCAGCTATGAGTCTGAAACTTCAGTAAAATTGGAAGAGCAAGCATGAAAAAGCAAGTTAAAAAAAGCGTGTCCAAGGAAAATCCAAAATCAAGAAGGGCCACTCCCAAGAAATCCAATGAGGACGTTGGAGGAGAAGAAGGTTCAGGGAAGAATTTTAATTTTTACTGGATCTACGCTGTGGTAGGCGTTGTGCTGCTGGGGATGATTCTTCTCAACTCTGACAGTGGTGGGAAAGAAATTCAATTTTCTGATTTTAAAATACATGTTGAGTCAGGAGATGTAGATCACGTCATTCACGATGATCGCGTTTATAAAGTGTTTTTGACTGAAAGTGCACGCGGACAATTGTCAGATGATGACGCGGACTCGAATCCCGTTATGAATGGATTATTTTCTGGACATGACCTCTGGTTTTCTATGCCTCCTGGCGACAGTTACAGAGACGATTATAAAGAACTTACAGAATCAAACAACATTGAATCTAAGTTCGAACCCGTGAATGAATGGGGACAGCAAATGTTTTCTTGGATCTTTTTCCTTGTCATTATGATTGTTGTTTGGATGTTTATAATGAAGCGTATTGGTGGAGGCGGACCGGGCGGAAATCAGATTTTTAACATTGGAAAATCAAAGGCCAAACTTCATCAGAAAGGCGACAATTCTCAAGTCACTTTTGATGATGTTGCCGGAGTAGATGAAGCCAAAGAGGAACTTGAAGAGATCGTAGATTTTCTGATGAAGCCAGAAAAATACACACGACTTGGCGCCAAAATACCTAAAGGAGCTCTGCTTGTAGGATCTCCAGGTACAGGAAAAACATTGCTCGCAAAAGCGGTAGCAGGTGAAGCTCAGGTGCCTTTTTTCAGTTTGAGTGGGTCTGATTTCGTTGAGATGTTTGTAGGTGTGGGTGCTTCACGCGTGAGGGACCTTTTCAAGCAAGCCAAGGAAAAAGCACCCTCCATTATTTTCATTGATGAGATTGACGCAATAGGTAGAGCAAGAGGTAAAAATGCCAACTTCAGTTCGAATGATGAACGTGAGAACACATTAAATCAACTTCTGACCGAGATGGACGGGTTTGACTCAAACAGTGGTGTCATTATTATCGCAGCAACAAACCGTGCTGATGTGTTGGATAATGCGCTGTTGCGTGCGGGTCGATTTGACAGACAAATCTATGTGGATATGCCAGATGTCAATGAGCGTAAAGCCATATTTCTTGTCCACCTTAAGCCTATTCAAACGGATGAGACGATAGATATTGACCTTCTGGCCAAGCAGACGCCTGGTTTCAGTGGCGCCGATATTGCAAACGTGTGTAATGAAGCAGCACTTTTTTCTGCAAGAAAGGATAAAAAGAAGGTCAGTCACTCGGACTTTAATGAAGCCATTGATCGAATCGTCGGTGGATTAGAGAAACGTTCAAGGGTCATCTCACCTGAAGAGAAGAAGACGATTGCTTTTCATGAAGCGGGTCATGCAACTGTAAGTTGGTTGTTAGAGTTTGCTTCCCCACTGGTGAAAGTCAGTATTATCCCAAGAGGTAAGAGTCTAGGTGCTGCATGGTATCTTCCCCATGAACGCCAAATCACCACTTCGGAACAAATCTTTGACGAGATGTGTGCTGCTCTCGGTGGAAGGGCTGCAGAACAAATAATGTTTGGTAAAATTTCTACTGGAGCGCTGAGCGATTTGGAGAAAGTTACCAAGCAAGCGCACGCCATGGTGACGGTCTACGGATTAAATGAAAAAATCGGAAACATTAGCTATTACGACAGCGGTGGAGAAACGTCATTCACCAAACCCTATTCAGAAGCGACTGCTAGAATCATTGATGAGGAAGTAAGCAAGATTATTGAAAAAGCGTATGTAAAGGCAATTGAGATTCTTTCTGCAAACAAATCAAAGCTTGTCGAAGTTGCTGAAGCACTTCTGAAAGATGAGGTGATTTTCAAGGCCGATGTGGAAAAGATTTTAGGCCCAAGACCTTTTGAAGAAGAGGAGGTGGGCGTGAAGTTAATCGTTGAAACGGATCAGGTTGCCGATGAAGTTGCCGATTCGAAAGCCGATGAAGCTACCGATTCGAAAGCCGATGAAGCTACCGATTCGAAAGCCGATGAGGTTGCCGATGAGGTTGACGATGAAGTTGCCGATTCGAAAGCCGATGAGGCTGACAATGAACCGAAGTCTGAATAATGGACGGTTGGGTTTCTGTTTATGCGGACGCTTTCGCTCCTGGAGTGGAGATGCGTAGGCAGATTCTTGTGGATGCTGAGATCCCTTGTGTCATCTTGAATCGCCAAGACAGCAGTTACTCGGGTGTGGGGTTTGCCTCTATAGAAGTACAGCTTTTGGTGCCCAAAGACTTTCAAGAACAGGCACAAACCCTTTTGCAGTTATGAATGAAATGATTACTCGCAGCTTAACGGGAGTTGTATTTGTTTCTATCGTTGTGTTCGCGACGACTTTTGATTTGATTACGGCCACTGTCTTGTGGTTTGCTGTTTTGCTCCAGGGGTTAAAAGAATACAGGAAATTAAAAGGTGCGCCAATTGGTTATTTACTCATCACCCTTGCCGTGGTGTCTTTGTGGGCCATGGGAAGACCCTTTGAAGCATGGATAGGATGGGATGTGGTGTCTTTTTTAACATGGATCTGGGCAAATGATACCTTTGCCTATTTGGGAGGAAGGCTGTTCGGGAAGAAACTGATTAAAAGAGGTCTGGCTCCGAACGCATCCCCAAACAAGTCTTGGGAAGGCGCATTTGTCGGTGCGATTGGTGCAGCATTTGTTGGCTGGCTTTGGATGGGCAATCAGGGTGCTTTACTCGGGTTGTTGACGGGCACCCTTTCTACCTTGGGTGATTTGGTCCAAAGCGCAGTTAAAAGGCGCGCCAACGTAAAAGACAGTGGCACCTTGTTGCCTGGGCATGGTGGTGTTTTAGACAGGTTTGACGGGCTTCTAATTGCGGCCCCTGTCGTACTGATCATTAAAATATTTATTTCATGACATTACATAGAGAAGGGTTTGTTCCATTGACTTTGGTACTGTTGGTTTCAGCGATTATTTCCTCGGTGTTGTACGCGCTCGATGTGCCGGATTTGATTTTGTGGATTGTCTGGTTTTGTGCGTCTGTCATATTCATTTTATTCGCTCAATTTTTCCGAATGCCCAAAAGAATGCCTACTGGAGGTCTCGGAGATGTGATTGCACCAAGTGATGGTAAAGTAGTGGTGATTGAGAAGGTGACTGAACCCGAGTATTTTAAGGACGAGAGAATTCAAGTCAGCATTTTTATGAGTCCTTTAAACGTTCATTGTCAGTGGACACCCATGGCTGGAATCGTAAAATACGCCAAATATCATGCTGGAAAATACTTGGTGGCATGGCATCCAAAGAGCAGTATAGAAAATGAACGTACGACATTTGTTGTTGAGTGTGCTCAAGGAGAAGTGTTGTTTCGCCAAATCGCTGGTGCAGTCGCGCGAAGGATTAGATATTACATCAAACCAGGCCAAACCCTCGTAAAAGGTGAAGAAGTGGGCTTCATTAAATTCGGTTCTAGGATTGATGTATACCTGCCCTTGGACGCAGACATTCATATTGGAATTGATGAGAAAGTAACAGGTAGAGAGACGATTATAGCGACTCTGAAAGGATAACAATACCGGAATTCATCGTCTAAAATTTCGGTGTAGTGACAGAATGTATTAGTTTGCCAAGTCTAAATCAACTCTAATTTCAATTCTATGAAAAAATCACTACTTCGATTTTCTATATTCCCCCTCTTATTGGTGGCAGTTTACGCTCCTTTTCAAGCCCAAGAAACGACAACATCCCCTTCGTTTTCGCTCAGTGATATTCCTCAAGTGGCTATTGAAGCAAGGGTTTCAATACCTATGCCAACAAAAGCTATGGACGGATTTACAGAGGTCCCACAGATGCCTTTCTCTCAAGAAGGTAAGATTGGTCAACTTGAAAACATTCAAACGCGTGCTTTGGTTGTGCAAAGACAGATCATAGGATTGACACAATACGATCTTCAAACAAATGCGGCAATTGACGATAGGCTCGTAGGGTCTGGGAATGCGGTGAGTGCAGGTTGGAACATGAGTCTTGAAACGGGCACTTTCCCGGACCGAGGGACTGGATATAATTTCTTCGATGGAGAGGTGTGGGAAGAGCAACCTTACGAAAGAATAGAAAGTGTACGATGTGGTTGGCCGTCTATCGCTCACACGGGTTCTGGATTGGAGTTAAGTATCACTCATCCTGGTATTGACACCCCTTTTCTAATGACATCAAGAGCCGCAGGAAGTGGTGATGCTTGGAGTGAAATGAGCATTCCTATGGAGGGGCCCACTGGTGTTCTTTGGCCTAGAGTGGCGACAAGCGGTCCTGACGGAAACACGATTCACGTGATTGGTGTTTCGACACCTGTTGCAAATGGAGGCGTGTTGTATGAAGGGCAAGACGGCGCACTTCTGTATTACCGTTCATTGGATGCAGGGGTGACATGGGAGCAGTCAACATTCCCTGCTTTAGACACCACGAATTTTGTAGGTTTCAGCGGTGATACGTACGCAATACACGCACGTGACGGCGTCGTTGCTTTTACTGTGTTTAATGACCTCATGGATACATTCGTAATGATTTCTGAGGACAATGGAGACAACTGGGAGTACACACCTGTTATTGATTTCCCTGTAGATAATTACGTGATTGACATGGGTCTTCCTGTAGATGAAGGGGAGGACTTTGATGGCGATGGAATCTTCCAAGAATATCTCAATTCAGATGGGTCTGGCGATGTGCATGTAGACCAAGACGGTTTGGTTCACGTTGTGTTCGGTGGCATGTATTATATGGATGCAGATACGGTTGACGATAACTTCAGTTTCTTCCCTGGCACAAATGGCCTCGAGTACTGGAACCAGAGTTATGGCATCGATAGCTCTTTGACTATCGCATACGCTTATGACATTGATGAAAGTGGAACGCTTGATCTTGAAGATGAGATCGCTGCATATTTTGTCAACCTTGCTGGAATCCCGAGTATGGGTTCCAATGAGGCAGGTGATTTGTTTGTAACCTACTCTGCAATTCGAGAGGATTACACGACAGGGTCTCAGAACTACCGTCATTTATATCTCGTAAACTCAACAGATAATGGTTCAACTTGGAATACTGAAGATGCATGTGATTTAACGCCTGACCTTGATTTTGATGGGTATGAATCCGTTTTTGGATCATTGGCGCCAGACGTAGTTGACCACCTTGAAATTGTTTACCAAAGAGACTTCGAGCCAGGACTTCATGTACGTGGCGACGAGGATCCAGTAGATTTAAATGACATTGTTCATCTTAGAGTGGCAGTTGCTGACTTGGGAGACTGTTCTGATATCGAATTTAATGACTGGGTAGGCGTCTCTGAGCCATTTGAAGATGGAGAAGTCATGATATATCCTAACCCAGCGTCTTCATCTCTCGATATTGTTATTGATCGGCCTGGCGTGCATTCCGTGAGAATCGTTGACTTTAACGGCCGCACGATTCTGCAATGGAATACGACTTCTATGGTTGAAAACGTTAATGTTTCCGATCTCTCTGCAGGAATTTATCTTGTTGAGATCTCTCAAGGAGATGTAAATACAGTGGTACGTCTTGCAGTTGACTAACTTTATACAGACCTCTTTAACGATAGGTACTGCTGAGAGTTTAACGGGCGGAGCAATCGCGAAAGCGATTAGCTCCGTTCCTGGCTCCAGTAGATATTTCCGTGGCGCTATTGTGGCATATGCAGAAGATGTGAAGATGTCTGTGTTAGGTGTGAGTGAACAAACAATCGCAGAAAAAGGCGTTGTAAGCGAGGAAGTCGTTGTGCAAATGGCACAAGGATGTAGAAAAGTATTAAATGTTGATTTTGCGATTGCCACATCTGGTATCGCTGGTCCTGGCGGCGGGACCGTTGACACTCCCGTTGGAACAGTATGTATTTCAATAGCAGGGCCGGGCTTTTGCGAGTCATGGACAGCGTCTTTTGAGGGTGATAGAAAAGCCATTGTGGAAGCTGTTGTTCGTAAGACTTTTGATTATATTGAAGAAACAGTGAAGAGACATGTGGTAAGTGTTGGTTGAATACGAAAAAAGTCGTTTCTTTGCAGTCCTAAATTTTTAGTCATGAGCCGTATTTGTCAGATATCAGGAAAGAAAGTGATGGTTGGAAACAACGTGAGTCACTCAAAAGCGAGGACGAAGCGTCGTTTTTATCCAAATCTTCAACGTAAACGTTTTTATATTGAAGAAGAGGATAGATGGGTGACGTTACGTGTATCTGCAGCTGCAATGCGTACGATTAATAAAATCGGTATTTTGAACGCGATGAATCGCGCCAAAGAAGCGGGTCTTCTTGTTGAGAAAGCATAACATTATTTTTCGGATTGATTGGATTTTATTCCAGTTGATCCCCTAATTATTCCTTCTACGTTGTAACATTACGCTGAAGTTTATAGCATTAAAAAAGGTTCGCTGTTGAAGCGAACCTTTTTTCTGTGTGAATATTTTTGAGGGATGTCTAGTTTCCACCTAAAATAAGCGGTAGACCATCATCTCCAGCTCCAATGACGACCACTTTAGCGTTGTTGCTTTCAGCGAGAATTGTAGTGGCCTCAATGCCTTTCCATTGGAGTAACTCATCTGAAATACTCTGAGAGACGATGTTTTGGAAATCTCGGATACCCTCAGCTTCTATTCTCTTGCGTTCAGCTTCTTTAGATGCTTTCTCTATACGGAATTCGTATTCCAGTGACTCCTGTTCCTGTTGTAGCTTTCTTTCGATGGCTTGTTCTAAGGTGAGTGGAAGTTCGATGTTCCTGATAAGAACGTCATTCAGTTGAATGTAGTTATTTGAAAGTTTCTCTTCCAAACGCATTTCGATTTCCAATTGAATTTCTTCTCTTTTTGTTGTATTAAATTCTTCAGGGAGATATTGAGCAATCACCTCTCGTGCAACAGATCTCATTGCTGGCTGAATCACCTTTGACTCGTAGCGACTTCCTCTTTCGATCTCTAAATAACCGAGCTTGTCGTAAGTCGGTTGATAGAAGACGGTCATATCCATCTTAATCTTCAGTAAGTTCGAGGACAGGACTTCAAGATTTTCAAAAAGCTCTTGTTGTCTTATTTCGTATTCGTAGACTTTATCCCATGGCGCTTTAATGTGGAACCCACTTTTTAAAGCAGGCGCTTCAGCGTTGACTCCGTTGCCGAAAGTATGGAAAATAAGACCGGCATGTCCTGAGCTAATTGTAAATGTTAATGAGCTCCATAGAAGGATGACGGGTAGAATGATTAATGCGGAACCAAGGATCAGCTTGATTCGTTTCTTTTCTGCTTCTTGTTGTGTTGACATGGTAAAATGTATTTATTTAAACGCCTAAAAAATTTAATTAGTTCTGATATCAGTATCCGCCTTGGCGTCTTCTCACCACCCATTCAATAGACAATGCTCCAATCACAATCCACAAAATGAGATCAAATCGAATTAAGTCGAGGCGTTCTGTAAATTCATGCAAGATGCTTCTCTTTTGGGTTTGCCCCAAAACTATTTCGCTCCATTTGCTATTATTAACGTTTATCGCACTTAATGTGCCGAGATATACCCCCCCCGATTTAACGCTCAGTCTCTTAAGAAGTGCATGATTTGCAGGGAGTGAACTCAGCTCCGCTTTTAATGTTGTAATGACAAAAGAGCCGTTTTCTTCATGTATTTCGCCATCGAGTACGCATGATGAACGCCATGTGTATTCACCTGGAGCGAGCCTGCCACAATCTAATCGGTATCTCTGCTCTGAAACGGAGAAATAATAATCGTATTCTTGATCGTTTTGATTTCTAATTGTAAGCTGGATGTCTACTTCTGTTGTGGGCTTTAATGATGCGTCATATACCTGGGCAGATATCCTTACACGTTCGTCCTCATCAAGTTTTGATGGAGCCTCAACTCGAAAGCGTCTGATATCGTCTCGGCTCACCAGATATTGTAGTGATCCGTTGATGAGTTCGTCAAAAACCTCAAAGTTCTCGTCACGCAGGAAATTCTCCATCCTCCATCTCCATATTCCATCGCCCAGGATAATCCCGCTTCGCCTTCCAGAAGCGTCCTTGTTGAAAGCCCAAAGTGGCCATTGGGTTTTCAGTGCACCTAGTGTTTGGTATAACATAACTTCCAGTGACCCGGATGCCTTCACTTCACCAAAAGTTGTGTTGACTGGGGCCCAAGTCATGAGATGAGATACCAGAGATTCTGGGGTAGAGAAAAGTGAGAACCCAGGGTTAGGAACGCCTGCCACGGTCTCTAAAAGATCCGAATCTTCAATGACAACCCCCGTCCGTTCAATGGGCAGCTGGGATAAATCTGAGATAGCTCCCCCGATGAAGAAGATAGGTGTGTCCGCAACGATAGCCTCAGAAATTGAAGAAGGCACTGGCGAAAATCTGTTGGGGATGTTATGTAGAATTAGAATGTCATGCTGTGGCAGTGTGTTGTTTCTTGAATTTTCAAAATCGAGTAATTCACTTGCAAAAATAACCTCAGCGGTTTGGTGTTTGTTCGCAGACACAGCATTTCTAATCGCTGCAACATCAGGATGAGGTGCGTTTGCTACAATTAATACTTTGCGCTTGCTTTCGAGAACCTCAATGAATGTCACTTTTGAGTTGTTTGCAATCAGGGCTTCATTTTGTCCACCTTGTAACCTGCTGGCAACCTCAATTTTGAAAGTTCCAGGTGTTGATGCGTCTAGCTCAAACTGGATATTCTCTGAATCTAAAGGAGCACTTATCTTCCACACCTTTTCTTCTTTCAGAACGCCATTTATATGGATGGATGTGATCACTGACTCTCCTTCAAACCCCCGTGCTTT
>CAJQPF010000042.1 GCA_905480095.1 uncultured Flavobacteriales bacterium | reverse complement strand
TCCAGCAGCAAAGGAGAAAGCTCCAGCAGCAAAGGGGGTAGCTCCAGCGGCTGAGGAAGAAGCTCGAGCGGCTAAAAAGCCAGCGGCTAAAAAGCCAGAAGCTAAGAAGCCAGCAGCTATGAAAGCAGCAGCTAAGAAGCCAGCAGCTAAGAAGCCAGCCGCTAGGAAGCCAGCAGCTAAGAAAGCAGCAGCGAAGAAGCCAGCAGCTAAGAAAGCCGCGGATAAGAAGTAATATTATTTCTATATCGTATAAAAAAAAGAAAGGGAGGCATCGGCCTCCCTTTTTCTTATTCGTATCTTTGCGTCATCGATTCTCAAATCCTAATCAACGAGGAGCAATTTGAGCTCATTCTCGACCGGCTCGCGCATCAACTGCTCGAGCATCATGATTTCACAAAAACTGACCTCATTGGTTTACAGCCTAGAGGCATCAGGCTGGCACATAGACTGCAAAAAAAACTCTCTTTGTTGCTTGACGGACAGGACATTAGGTGTGGGGAGCTTGATGTGACGTTTCACAGAGATGACCTCAGGATGCATGATACACCAATTGCGCCACAACAAAATAAAATGGAGTTCCTTGTGGATGGGAGGAACGTTGTTCTGGTGGATGATGTCTTCTTTACAGGCCGAACCATAAGGGCAGGTTTAGACGCTCTTTTAGCCTATGGAAGACCTGATAAAGTTGAGCTGGCTGTTCTAATTGACAGAAGATTTAGCAGAGAATTGCCCATTGAACCCACGTATATCGGAAAACAGATAGACAGTATTGTCGGACAGCATGTCGTTGTGGAATGGAAAGAGGAGAATGGATCCGATTGTGTTTTACTTTTCAATTCAAAACCTGAATGAGTAAACTTTCAGTTAATCACCTGTTGGGCATACGCGGAATGAATCGCGACGACTTGGAGCTCATTTTTAATACGGCTTCTGAGTTTAAAGAAGTTTTGAACCGACCTATTAGGAAGGTTCCTTCTCTACGTGATTTAACAGTTGCAAACTTATTTTTTGAAAATTCTACCCGAACACGTTTGTCATTTGAATTGGCACAAAAACGTTTGTCCGCTGACGTCGTGAACTTTTCAGCTGCCAGTTCTTCTGTCAAGAAGGGGGAGACGCTTGTTGATACTGTTAACAACATCATTGCGATGAAGGTTGACATGGTGGTGATGAGGCATCCTCATCCCGGAGCGACACATTTCCTTGCCGAAAAAGTAAATACAACCTTCATTAATGCGGGAGATGGCACTCACGAGCATCCAACTCAAGCGCTTTTAGATGCATTTAGTATTAGAGAGAGAGTCGGTAACGATCTTGAAGGCAAAAAGATTGCCATAGTAGGTGACATACGTCATTCAAGAGTTGCCTTGTCAAACATATTGGCATTAAAACTCCTAGGCGCACGTGTTCGTGTTTGTGGGCCAGCGACCTTAATTCCAAAGCATATGCAGTCTTTGGGAGTTGAAATAAGTCATAATTTTGATGAAACATTGGTGTGGGCTGATGTTGTTAACATGTTGCGCATTCAACACGAACGGCAAGGGGGGGCAATGTCGATACCCTACTTCCCGTCAATACGTGAATACACACTGAACTTTGGATTGACTCAAGAACGATTGCAGAGGCTTGATAAACAGCTGACTATACTACATCCCGGCCCAGTTAATCGAGGCGTTGAAATCTCAAGTGGCATTGCAGACAGTGACCATTCCCTAATATTAGATCAAGTAGAGAATGGTGTTGCTACGCGAATGGCTGTGATGTACTTGTTAGCAAGGCGATAAGTTTCTTGAAATTTAATGCAAAGAATATTGTCTAATAGTTATATTTGACCAGAACACACCCTACACAATGAACTTCTCTATTGAACACCGCGACAATGTCGCAATACTGACATCTAAAGTTGAAAAGCTAGATGCACTTCAAGCGCCTGATTTAAAAGCTCAGCTTGTATTACTTGGTAAATCGGGGACCAAAAACATCATACTCGATTTGTCTGAATCGAGATATTGTGACTCAAGTGGTTTAAGCGCGGTTTTAGTAGGTAAAAGACTATGTGGTGACGCAGGAGGTTCATTTGTCTTGTGTGGTTTACAGCCTAGTGTAGAAAAGCTCATTTCTATTGCCCAATTACATCGTGTCCTAAATATCGTGCCTACTGCAAAAGAAGCAGTCGATATGGTGTATATGGAGATGCAGGAGAGAGAAGTTGGCAAAGAAGATTAATCGAATTCTAAAAAATAAAAAAATGAATAAATTTTACTCCTTTTTTCTTGCAGTCGCTATCTCAAGCACTGGTTTTGGACAATGTGTTGCGGATTTTGATTTCGGCGAAGCTGGCTTCGGTGTGTCTCCTGATCCCACTCTAGGTGAGAATTTTGTGTCTGGAGTCGTTGGACAGGAATACATGGATGTCATTCACATTTTAATTCCAACTTATGCTTCAGATGTAGATGAAGCTTACCCACCCACGCTACCTATTGATTCAATAAACCTTATTGACGTCGTCATGACAGATATTGCCACAGGTACGGCGTATTCTCCCGAAGAATTGGGTTTAATGGTCGTCTGTAATAACAATGGTGATTCACCTGACCCATGTATGTTTATTGGCGGACTTCAATACTGCGCCTCAATTGAGGGGACACCGACAATCCCTGGGAATTACAGCATTGATTTATTGGTGCTGGGTTGGCTCACAATATTCGAGCCCTTTTCTGCTGAGTTTGCTTATGCAGACTTCTCATTAAATATTCAATGCGACCTCATTGAAAGCATGACTACGATTGATTCTGACAGCGATTTAGGAACTTTGGGCAGTATCGATGTGACACTCGCTGAAGGCGTTGTGGCGACATCTTTTTCATGGACTGATGGCGATGGGACTGTTGTAGGAACAGAAGAGGATCTCACAGATGTTCCTCCTGGCACTTATACACTGACATTGGTCACGGAGGATTGCACAAGTATCTTTGATGGCAATGTCGTCATCGATTCTGCTTATGCTTGTACACTTGCTGCTGACTATGTTATTGAAGGAGGGGGGATTGACGTTACGGTAACTGGTGCAGAAGGAGTCGCAACATTTTCTTGGACCGATATTAATGGCATCACAATTAGTTCAAGCGAAGATCTTACGGATGTTGTTGACGGAGAGTACTCTCTTTTAATCACAGATGAAGATGATTGTACAGTAGAGCTATTAGGTCTGTCAGTCGTGAAAGTTGAAAGCATCAATGCATCAACGAAATGGTCTGTCATTCCAAACCCTACAAGTTCATCGTTCTCGATTCAGAGCGAATTGCTTAACAACACACAAATCAGAGTGCTGGATGTAAGTGGAAGAGAAATTTTAAATGAATCACTTTCTCCAAATCAAATGTGGAGTGTAAATGATTGGAATGAAGGCGTGTATTTTATTCAACTGGTGGGCAAGTATGGAACGACCACACGTCGTTTGGTAGTACAGCACTAGTCAACTCAAACAGTGCGCAAATTTGATCTTACGATTTTGGGGTGTGGTGCAGCAGCACCCACCCCTTCTTTTTTGACCACATCTCAACTTGTTAATATCCATGACCACTTAATATTAATAGATTGTGGTGAGGGGTGCCAGCTTACATTACGCAAATTAAAACTTAAGTTTCAAAGAATTAAAACAGTTCTGATAAGCCATATGCATGCGGATCATGTCATGGGTTTGCCTGGACTACTTGCCAGTATGAGCTTGCTAGGCAGAAAGACAGCAATTGAAATATTTGGCCCTGAAGAACTAGAGCATTTTGTGAAATCAATTTGGCATAAAACGGGAACCCATATCGGTTTTCCAGTTCAGTTTAATGTCATTGATTCAACGAAGCCATCACTGTTGCTCGAAATGAAAAGCTACAAAATAGAAGCTTTTCCCACAAAACACAGAATAGCCACGTGTGGTTTTAAAATTGAAGAACTTTTAGGGAGCTGGCATTTAAAACCTGAGACAAAAGAGTTGTTTAATTTAAGTTACCACGAAATTAACATGCTTAAGAAAGGGGAGTCCATTCACAGAAAGGGCGGGGTAGTGGTCGACCCAAATACGTTCTGCATTGCACCTTTAAAATCAAGATCATATGTTTTCGCAGCTGATACAGCCTTTACGCCTAAAGTGATTGATGGAGCGCTTAATGCCAGTTTGTTATATCACGAAGCGACCTTTATGGAGTCTGAGAAATCTATTGCGATAAAGACAATGCATTCAACGGCTTCTGATGCTGGGAGAGTGGCCCGTGAAGCAAATGTTGAAAAATTAATGATTGGCCATTTTTCCAATAGATATAAGGGTTTAGATGGTTTGTTAGATGAAGCACGTGCTGTTTTTGAAAATACTTGCCTCGCGAGTGAAGGTGAGACCGTTTCTATAGATTATTTGGATTAACTTTGCTATCTGGAATCATTCCAAATAGTAATTTATGACATGTTAAAGAAATCGATAATTATAGCAGACAGCAGTACCATTGGGCGCATTGGGCTTAAAGCTATTATTGATACGATGGATGGCTATGATGTGGTAGGAGAGGCAGAAAATAGTGAAGAGGTGTTTGTTTTAATTGAAAGGAACGCACCTCACATTGTCATCATTGATTTTCTAAGTGATGGCTTTGATATTGAAACTGTTGTAGAAATAAGGCGTAGTTATCCAAAGGTGATGCTTCTCGCAATAACGCCACTTCAAAGTGGTGCAACCCTCACCAGTGCTTTAAGAGCAGGTATTGACAGTTACATTAAGAAGTCCTGTGACATACCAGAAGTAATAGATGCCATTGAAAAAACCTCTGAGGGAACGAGCTTTTATTGTGGCAAGATTTTAAAGAAAATCAGAAAAGAATCTATTGACATCAATGATCTAGAAGTCATGGATTTTTCATGTGATGCGATTGGATTAAGCAAGAGAGAAAAAGAAGTGCTTGGTATGATTGCAGAGGGTCACACCAATACAAAGATTGCTGAATTGCTTTTTCTTAGCGCTCACACGGTGACTACGCATAGAAAAAACATCATGCATAAGCTAGGCGTTAAAAACACAGCGGGTATCGTCATGTATGCTGTTAAATCGGGGGTCGTAAGTCCCAACAGATTTCTGTTTTCTCACTGATTTTCATTTAGTTAAGCTTTTATTTTGGCGTTAAAATCGTCTTTTTAATGTTTATTGCATATTCTCATTTGAATATCATTTGCATTGACCCCATTAAATTGACGACATTTGCACTCCGAAACCTTTTTATGAAACTTAAATGATAACTACCGATTCAATGTTCGACATCCAGGTTTCAAATAGCTCATCTATTGACAGTGTTGACTTTGAAAACATTGCATTTGGTCAAGTATTTTCAGATCATTTATTTGTGATGGATTATGATGATGGGAAGTGGCAAAAAGGTCGTATCCAACCATTTGGCCCCTTGACGCTAAATCCTGCGACGATGGCGCTCCACTATGGGCAAGCGATTTTTGAGGGCATGAAAGCGTATCGTCAGCCTGATGGAGGTGTAAGCATGTTTAGGCCCGGAGATAATATTCAGCGGTTTAATATTAGTGCTGTTAGAATGTGCATGCCTGAAGTCCCTGAGGACATCTTTATGCAAGCTCTGGTTGAATTAATTCAACTTGATAAAGCATGGGTTCCCAACAACGAAAATTCATCTTTATATATTCGTCCATTCTTATTTGCAACTGACTCTCATGTGGGGGTTAGACCAAGTCATTCATATCGGTTTGTCATATTTACATGTCCAGTAGCGAAATATTACGACAAGCCTGTAAAAGTCAAGGTTGAATTTGACTACACCAGAGCTGCAGTTGGCGGTACTGGTGCAGCCAAAGCTGCAGGTAATTACGCGGGGTCTCTATATCCTACAAAACTCGCAAATGATCAGGGGTATGATCAACTGTTGTGGACAGATGCAAAATCTCATACCTGTATAGAGGAATGTGGAACGATGAATGCCGCGTTTGTTGTGAATGGCCAAATGATTGTACCTGCAACCAGCGATACTGTTCTTGCAGGAATTACAAGAGATAGCGCCATCAAACTGGCACAAGATTTGGGCATTGATGTTGTGTCGAGAACAGTACAAGTTGCTGAGCTGGAAAAGGCCGCGAAAAATGGAACTTTAAATGAAGCATTTGGTCTGGGAACTGCCGCAACGGTTTCACTAATGTCAACCATTGGATTTAAAGAATGGGATTTTGAATTGCCCGATCCTGCAACATGGACGATTGCGCATCAAATTAAGGATGCGCTCGATTCAGTACGACTAGGTAGGAGTGAGGACACTCATGGGTGGAATATCCCAGTTTAGTTTAGAAGTCAGGTGATAGTGATCACCTATAGCCCGAGCCTGTTTATGCAATTGTATGAGAGGACTAAGATCTATTACTCGTCTTCTAGTCGTTGAATTTCCTGATCACACATGTTGATGATCTGAGTTCTTACCAGAGGATCAATTTTAACGTCTAGCTTGGCTTTCTTTTTCAGGAATCTGAACATGGCGGACTTTTTAATTTCATACGCTACATAGACAGCATAGGAATTGTCTTCCTGTAGAAATTTCTTTGTGCCAATCTTTCTCAGATCACCTATTGATGTGCTTGTTATTTCTCGTGTTAAGGTCTCAAATCTTTCAATCGCTTCATTTACATGCTCACCTTGTACATCCTGAAGATAACTGTCTGCCACAACTTGAATTGAGGTCGAAACTTGCTGAGCTAAGGCTTTGTGAGCTTCCATCTCTGCTTTCGTATTCGCAATTTGATCTCTTGTACTCACTCCTTTTCCTGTAGCTCTGAAATACCTTCCGTTGGACATATATGATTTTCCAGAAAAGGGTTCTTTCACTTGAGTGCCGAGTGAAGATGAGCAACCTGTTGAAAAAACGACTAAAAAAGCAAGAATGGGCAATGCGAAATATTTCATGATTTAAATTTTACGAAAAATAAGCATCAATCGTGCCACAGTTGCTATACATGGCTACCTTTGATTTGTGAATTGGAAAGAACGTATAGGTCGCTGGCATTTATCCAGAACGATAGCAGAATCTAGAAACCCTAGAAGCTGTAGTCTTCGCAATGCACAAAGTGTGGGCCTCTTATACTTGGAACGTGACCATGAGTTTTACCGTACAATTAAGGGTATATCCAAGCATTTAAGAGATGATTTGGGCGTAAAAAATGTTTCCATGCTTTCATTTGTGAATGACGACATGAAAAACACCCCCGGTTGGTTGGTAAGGAAACTTGGTGGTGGTTTTTTCTGTAAATCTGACCTTAATTGGTACGGCAGACCTATAAATGAGGTGCAACAATTTATTGAAAGTGATTTCGACATATTGATTGATTTAGAACTGGAACCCGTTTTGCCATTGAAATACATCTTAAAATCATCAAATGCAAAGATGAAGGTGGGGCCTCAACAACTTGATTTCCCATCTGACTATGACATTAACATTGGTATTTCTCCTGTCGTAAAGTCTTTAGAAAATGGTGTTGATAAAAATGATGACATGGCGATTTGGAAAGAACAAACTGAACGAACTTTTCAATTCATAACAGAAGCGAATATTCAATAAGATGAATAATACATTAAGTGGTCTAGGAGTAGCGATGGTAACACCATTCAATGAGAAAGGAGGGATTGATTTCCCTGCGCTGCAACGATTAACAGAGAACCTCGTGAATGCGGCATGTGATTTCCTTGTCGTTCTTGGAACAACGGCTGAAACCCCAACGTTATCTGAAGAGGAACAAAGAAGGGTTTTGGACTTTATTTTAGAAGTGAATGCAAAACGTAAACCTGTCGTTGTAGGTTTAGCAGGAAACAACACGGCTGCATTATGCAAGCGTATTGAGTCGTTTGATTTGTCGGGTGTCGATGCTGTATTAAGTGCTTGTCCTTATTACAACAAACCCACGCAAGCAGGTTTAATCGCTCATTTCGAGGCCGTTGCAAATGCATCCTCTCAGCCTGTGATTCTTTATAATGTTCCATCCAGAACAGGATGTAATCTTGAAGCAGCGTCTACTTTACATCTGGCAAACAATCCAAATATCGTTGCGATAAAAGAAGCCAGTGGCAATTTGGTTCAAATCGATTCCATCCTCTTAAATCGTCCTTCTGGATTTAAAGTATTTTCTGGGGATGATGCACTTACACTTGCGATGATTGCCTCAGGTGCCGATGGGGTGATTTCTGTCATAGGAAATGCAATCCCGGATATTTTTGGCACCATGGTTCATCAATCCCTTTTCGGACAAATAAATGAAGCCAGAGCAACTCACCTAAGTTTAACCCCTATAGTCGAGGCAATATTTAAGGAAGGCAACCCCGCTGGGATTAAAGCGATGCTAGAACAGATTGGGATTTGCGAAGCGCATGTCCGACTGCCCCTTGTGTCTGCGACACCGGAACTTAAGAAGCTGATTTATGCTCAGATTGCTGAGCTAAATGTCACGATTGCCTAAAGCCAAATGAATCTTTATTTCTTTTGAGCAATGAGTTCTAAAGAGCGTGACACAATAACATCTGCTGTTAACCCATACTTTTCCATCAACTGTTTTGGCGTTCCACTTTCCCCGAATTGATCGTCAACTGCAACCATACGCATTGGGGTCGGGTGATGTTGAGCTAAAACTTGCGCAACCGATCCTCCCAAACCGCCCCATCGTTGATGTTCTTCTGCAGTCACAACACGTCCAGTACGAGACGCGCTTTCAATAATTGCTTTTGAATCAAGAGGTTTAATTGTATGCATATTGATCACGTCAGCATGGATCCCTTGGTCACGTAATATGAGGCCTGCTTGAATTGCCTCCCATACCATATATCCAGTCGCAATGATTGTCACGTCATCTCCTTCCATTAATTTCTGCGCTTTTCCAATCTCAAAAGGGGCATTTTCTTTATAAAACACGGGGAGTTTAGGACGTCCAAACCTCAAATATACTGGACCTTGAATATCTGCAATCGCCAATGTGGCTTGACGGGTTTGTTCGTAATCTGCCGGACAGATCACCGTCATGTTTGGCAGCATTTTCATCATCCCAATATCTTCAAGAATCTGATGTGTTGCGCCATCCTCGCCCAATGTTAATCCAGCGTGTGATGCACAAATCTTTACGTTTTTCTCGCTGTATGCAACTGATTGACGGATCTGGTCATACACCCTTCCTGTAGAAAAGTTTGCAAACGTACCTGTGAATGGAATTTTACCTCCGATCGTCATGCCTGCAGCCATGCTGATCATATTGGCTTCTGCTATTCCTACTTGGAAAAATCTGTCTGGATGAGCATCTCTGAAATCACCCATTTTTAATGAACCGGTGAGATCAGCACAAAGTGCAACCACTTCAGGATGCGTGGTACCCAATTCAAGTAATGCTGCGCCGAATCCACTTCTTGTGTCTTTAGATTCTGAAGGATTGAAGGTGATAAATTGTGAAGAATCAGTCATGAAGATTTAAATTTAGGGTTGACCCCGATTTAATTGTAAATGTGGATTGAATGCTATACTTGGACGAGCTCGCTTGACGCGCTCTGAAAATTACGGTGTAAGTCCCTGGCTGAAGGGTGTAACGCCCGGAGGGGTTGCCAAATGGAAGTTGCACGACATGTGCCAATGTACTTGCATCTACAATGCTTCCGTATCCAGAAGCCGAGGATTGCAACATTAAACTGCCAGGTGAAGCGATTGTTATTTCAGTCGGCGTATTCGCGATGACTTCAATGTTCTCAACCAGGGTAGGAGGTGTTGTGTGGAATCGGGCATCATAAAAACCGGACAAGATCTTGATCGACGTCCCGATATTCATAGAATAGAATGACTCACATTCTCCTGCCTCGTATAAATCCACACTTAGATTGCCATAATCATTCCTCCTGGTATGTGGGAATTTTGGTGACAGTAACCCTTGCGCCATATCACTGACGGAAATCACATTGTGTTTTCCAGGCGCAAGACGTATCGAATCCATGCCTTGAGAGGGCAGCGTATGAAGCGTAAGGCGATAGGTGGGAACAGGATCCAGATAAAAGGTGTCTGTTGAATTCTTATAGCCTAGTGTATGAACTACTTGAGGATGGCTTTCACTTGTACGCAGATCAGTAAAACTTAGTGGTACATCTGTAATAAGGGGCGCATTGTTGTCATCTAGGAGATTAACTTCAACGGTCGTGTTATGTAGCGCTTGTTCTAAGACCAAATGAAGAACTGTTTCGAATGTTTCAGGATTTGAGGCATCATAGAAGTTCCCCACGCATCTAAGAGACTCTTTAAATTTTTCTTCGATTCCGATTCCGATAATAAAAGGCTTAACAATAATCCCTCTAGATTGAAGCATTCTACTCACAACACATGGGTCTTCATCACATGCCTCAATGCCATCTGTGATTAAGACAATGACATTCCGCCCAGGTTCAGTTGGGAAATCGTCAGCAGCGCGTTCAAGAGATCTCGCGATTGGTGTTGTGCCTTGCGCGCGAAGTCTTCCGAGTTTTTGTTTAATAAGCAGATTTGTACCTGTGCCAATTGGGACGATTAATTCAGTGTCATCACAATCTTGATTCCCCTCTACGTGTCTGGTGCCGTGACCGTATGCCCGAAGTCCTAACTCTAGATTATCTGTGCCATAAAGTGATTCAAGTGATTTAGAAAGCAACTTCGTCGCGAGACTAATTTTCTTTTCTCCACTCCAGAATGCATTCATGCTATTCGAAGCATCGAAAACAAATAATATTCGGGTAGGTCCCTCATCAGAAGATGGGTTTAAGTCAAACGATATCGTTGCTTGTGCTGAAACAAATCCAGGGATGAGCAACAACACTAACAACCAAAACCGATTATATTTTGAATGAGGTGACACGAAATGATTATTCTTTATTTAATAATCCCCTTCGGTTTCCTCAAGTTGGGACAAGGCATCAGCCAGTTGCGCATCATTTGGTGCAATGCCGTGCCATTTATGTGTCCCTTCCATAAAATCTACGCCCTTACCCATGACTGTTTCCATAAGGACGACACATGGAACCCCAGATCCCCTTGACGCTTTGGCTTCCTTAATGACACGGTCCAAATCATCGAGGCTGTGACCATCGCATTTCAGAACGTTCCATCCAAAAGCGGACCACTTCGCAGCGAGGTCAAGCAATGATAAGACGTCCTCTGTTGAACCATCTATCTGCTGACCATTACAATCGATAAAACTGATGATGTTATCTACCTTGTTATGTGCGGCATACATTGCAGCCTCCCATATTTGACCTTCTTGTAACTCACCATCACCGTGAAGTGTAAACACCCAAGTATCCTCACCTAAGAGTCTCTTCGTTTCAGCAGCGCCGATCCCTACACTCAATCCTTGACCTAAAGATCCAGAAGCAATTCTGACGCCAGGCAAGCCTTCTTCCGTCGCCGGGTGACCTTGAACGCGTGAGTTTAACTTCCTGAAAGTGGCCAATTCAGAGGTTGGGAAAAATCCTCTTCTTGATAAAACACTGTACCAAACAGGTGAAATGTGACCGTTTGAGAGAAAAAACAAATCCTCTCCTTTGCCATTCATCGAGAAATTTTCAGCGTCAATCTTCATGACGTCAAAGTAAAGTTTCACAAACAATTCAACACATCCAAGAGACCCTCCGGGGTGACCAGATGATACTGCGTGGACCATGCGGACAATGTCGCGACGGACTTGGGAACAAAGGGCGGGAGTAGCTTGTGTGCTCATTATTGAATAGAGTAACGTTATTTTGGTCGTAAAAGTACTTCAGCAACGTCTGACTAAGTTGAAGTGTTTATAAAGTTTAGTAAATCGTTGAGAGGTTAGTTATCTACCTTTGCAAACCTTACAAAAGAATATTATCATGGCTCTACAATGTGGCATCGTCGGTCTTCCTAATGTTGGAAAATCCACACTTTTTAATTGTTTGTCCAACGCAAAAGCGCAAAGTGCAAACTTTCCATTCTGTACGATTGAACCAAATTTAGGCGTAATTACTGTGCCTGACCCTAGATTAAATAAGCTTGCTGAACTCG
Organism: uncultured Flavobacteriales bacterium; assembly: GCA_905480095.1. Taxonomy (GTDB): domain Bacteria; phylum Bacteroidota; class Bacteroidia; order Flavobacteriales_D; family Sanyastnellaceae; genus UBA974. The sequence continues at coordinate 4,016 of CAJQPF010000042.1, read as the reverse complement.
TTCAGCCACAAAATGTTCTCCCCACTACTGTTGAAATTGTTGATATTGCGGGTCTTGTTAAGGGCGCCAGCAAAGGAGAAGGATTGGGCAACAAGTTTCTTGGTAATATTCGAACCACAGATGCCATAATACATGTATTAAGGTGTTTTGATGATGACAACATCATTCATGTTGATGCGTCTGTTGATCCTATTCGTGACAAAGAAGTCATTGATATGGAACTTCAATTAAGAGATCTCGAAAGTCTAGAGGCAAAGAAGGAGAAGGTGGGGAAGGCTGCCCGCACGGGAGATAAAATTGCCATTAAAGAACTTGAGTTTTATGATGAGCTGAAAGACATTCTCATGAGTGGCAACAATGCCAGGAATATCGAGACGACAGAATTTAACAAACCTCTTATTAATGATCTTCAGTTACTGACTTCAAAGCCTGTGCTTTATGTCTGTAATGTTGACGAAGCAAGTGTCGTAAAGGGCAATGCCTATGTTGACAAGGTGAGCGTGATGGCGGAAGCAGAAGGTTCCGAAATTATCGTGATAGGCGCAGGGATCGAATCTGACATCGCAGAATTTGATGACCTTGAAGAAAGGGCCATGTTTCTTCAAGATCTTGGACTTGAAGAGGCAGGCGTTGCCAAATTGATCAGGACTGCATATAAATTACTGGACCTCCAAACATACTTTACTGCTGGCGTTAAAGAAGTACGCGCATGGACTATACGCAAGGGGTTTACCGCGCCACAAGCTGCAGGAGTAATACATACTGATTTTGAAAAAGGATTTATTCGCGCTGAGGTCATTAAGTATGAAGACTTCATTTCATTTGGTTCAGAGAATGCTGTGAAGGAAGCTGGGAAACTCTCGGTCGAAGGAAAAGACTACATTGTTCAAGATGGAGACGTCATGCATTTCCGATTCAATGTATAAGGTTTTAACGTCTATATTTTTGTCAGCCTTATCGATCACAATCGTTCAAGGCCAAACCAAAATTCATGCGCCAGGCATGCCTGAATCGGCTGTCCTTACAATGATGAGCCAGCAAGAAGCATGGAATACGGGCAACATTGATGCATTTATGATTGGCTATTGGGAATCTGACAGTTTGCTGTTTGTCGGTGGTGGAGGTGTAACATCTGGATATGGCGCTACTTTAGAGCGTTACAAGAAAAGCTATCCGAATGTTGAGTCCATGGGTCACCTCACGTTCAGCAATCGGTCTTGGACGCCTTTGGGGCGTAAAACAGCATTGTTAATTGGGGCCTGGAGTCTCAATGAAGACGTGGGAGGGATGTACTCGCTGGTTTGGCGTAAGATGAAAGGGAAATGGTATATTATAGCGGACCACTCTAGCAATTAGTCATGCCTTTGCTTCTCCCCATTATTGTCGTCACCGCATGCATCTCAATTTATGCAATGAAACGCCCGGAAGTACTCAGTAAAATGATGCTTTCTCCTTACAAAGTAGTGCACAACAAAGCGTATTATAGAATACTTACGCATGGATTTATCCATTCTGATGGGATGCATTTGGCCATAAACTTATTTGTATTGTGGGAGTTTGGTAGTGTTGTTGAAAGGGAATTTGGAGCGGGATTTCCTTTTTTATATTTCGGGGCCATTATCGTTGCGTCTATCCCCGCTATTGTGAAGCATAAAAACAATATAAGTTACAATTCGTTAGGTGCTTCTGGCGCAGTCAGTGCAGTGCTAATGGCATTTATAGTTGCACATCCTTCTCACACTTTGCTGCTGTTTTTTGTCATCCCCATCCCAGCAATATTGGCGGGACTTTTGTTCTTCATTTTTGAAAGATCAATGCAGAAAAGAGGAGGCACAGGAATTGCACATGATGCACATATCTATGGCGCAGGGTTCGGTCTCATTTATGCGCTAATAAAGGACCCAAACGGATTGTCAAATATGTTTTCTGCGCTAACAGGATTGTTCTAAGAATCTCGGTTAAGCACACACGTTACTAGTCAACAATTCTGAAAACATCCTCTTCAGGCAATTTCATGAAGTACCTTTCTCTCGCAACTCTTTCAAGGACCGCAGGGTTAGATTTGATTTCATCTAAACGCAATTGCAAATCGACATTCTTTAAAGATGTTTGTCTGACTTCCGCTTTCATTTCATTCAGAGTGATTTGTTCATCTATGATGTAGAACAAATCAACATCACTAATGAACATCACCCATCCAATTGCAATAATTGATGTTGCAGAGTACTTATTTCTTAGCACATCTTTCAAGAAGCCCATTAAAAAGCCCTTGAACTTTGATATTTGAGATCGCATCGTCATTATTCTTTGACTGCGTCGTCTTTTGAAGGTCCTTTTTTCTTTGTTGGTTTCTTTGGACTTTTCTTTTTCTTCGCTGGTTTCGATGTGCTAATTATTGCTTCATCTGCGCCATCAGGCATTGATAAAACGCCTCCTTTAACTACAGTAATCTTGAGGTCATCCTCACCTAAGGTATATTCAGCTTTTAACAAGTCGCCTTCTTCAACAGACGAATTGATGATTTCTTCTGCAAAAGGATCTTCCAAATGTTTTTGTATGGCTCTTTTGAGCGGTCTAGCACCGTATTTCTCATCATAGCCTTTGTCTACGATGTAATCTTTTGCCGTTTCCGAAACTTCAAGTCCATATCCCAGACTTATCACCCTATTCTTAAGTGTTGCGAGCTCTAAATCTATGATTAAGTGAATGTGTTCTCTATTGAGTGATTTAAATAAAACCACATCATCAATTCGATTTAAAAACTCTGGAGCAAAGGCTCTCTTAAGTGCTTTCTGTATAACCCCGGCCTTGTTTTGATCCTCATTGTTTTCCTTAGCAGTGGTGTTAAATCCCACGCCTGTTCCAAAATCAGCAAGCTGTCGCGCGCCAATATTTGACGTAAGAATCATCACCGTGTTTCTGAAGTCAACTTTCCGACCTAGACTGTCAGTCATTTGCCCATCATCAAGCGCTTGAAGAAGGAGGTTAAATACATCGGGGTGCGCCTTTTCTATTTCATCCAGCAGAACAATAGAGTAGGGGCGTCGGCGAACTTTCTCAGTCAATTGTCCGCCCTCTTCATAACCTACGTATCCTGGAGGTGCTCCTATCAAACGCGTTACGGCAAATTTCTCCATGTACTCACTCATGTCAATTCGAATGAGCGCATCATCACTGTCAAACATAAACTTGGCGAGTTCTTTCGCAAGTTGTGTTTTACCCACTCCTGTGGGGCCTAAGAAGATAAATGAACCGATTGGCTTATTTGGATCTTTAAGTCCAGCTCTGTTCCGCTTAATTGCCTTCACAACTTTATTTATCGCCTCCTGCTGACCGATCACTTTGGTCTCAATGTTTTCATCCATCCTTGCGAGCTTTCCGCTTTCCTTTTCCGCAATTCTTTGAACAGGAATGCCCGTCATCATGGCAACAACATCTCCCACGTGATCTTCAGTAACAGAAACTCTAAGGTTTTTGCTCTCTTCATCCCACTGGCGCTTGGCTGTCTCTAAACGCTCATTTAAATTTCGCTCAGTATCTCTGAGCCTTGCAGCTTCTTCATAGCGTTGGCTCCTCACAACCCTGATCTTCTCTTCTTTGATCCTGTCAATTTCTTCTTCAATATCAAGGATTTCTTGAGGCACATGAATGTTGTTTAGGTGGACCCTACTTCCCACTTCGTCTAAAGCATCTATGGCTTTATCTGGAAGATGTCTGTCAGTAATGTAACGCGACGTTAATTTCACACACGCACTTATGGCTTCGTCTGTGTAGATGACACTGTGATGCTCCTCGTATTTGTCCTTAATGTTGTGTAAAATCTCTTTTGTTTCCTCTATCGAAGTAGGTTCAACCAAAACCTTTTGAAAACGACGTTCTAGTGCACCATCTTTTTCGATATGCTGACGGAATTCATCAAGGGTTGTTGCTCCAATACATTGAATCTCTCCTCTCGCGAGTGCTGGTTTAAACATGTTCGAGGCATCAAGAGATCCACTTGCACCACCTGCACCAAC
>CAJQPF010000041.1 GCA_905480095.1 uncultured Flavobacteriales bacterium | reverse complement strand
TCATGGAGTGATGAAGATCGAAGCCTCTGGAATACTCGAAGCCGCCCGAGCGGAAAAGTACGTAGCCTGAGGGCATCACATGAGTGGAAGTCAAACGGCTGGAGTATTGGTGACCCCTTCTTCTCGCATTGCTATGCACGTCCAAAAACGAACGCAGAACTTGAACAGCAACCGGTCGATAAAACCATTGCGCCATCGCTTGTTATGCTGACCAAAGAAGGTGAAGAGCCAGGGCACAAAGTCATGGTTCACCGCGGTTCAGAAATATTGGCTTTAGCCAATTCAGAAAGCGCCCCATCGGCCTATCTGCCGTCGCTTATTCTCGCCTTGTTCAGCGGCGTTGCATGGCTCATGACGCTTTGAAGCAGTACCGTTCACAGCATGTTGAAAGCGTCGGGCTTGAACACCCAGCGCAATTCATCAGCGTCAGCATAGTACGCCTTTACCCGTTCGTCGTTCGCCATCCAATCATGGAATTGCATGAGAAGCGGGTAGTTTTCGAGAAGGTCCTTCGTAATACCATCAAATTGTCCGGAGAACAACATAAAGGTGTCAATAAAGGCCTTAACGTCGGCAATTGACATGGATTCTGTATTGGCGAGCCAACCTGTTTTTGATTCAGCATAAACCGATGAGATGAGTTTGAGGGCAACGTCCATGCTCCCACCTTCTACGAACATCGCTTGGCGAGCAGCGATTTTTTCATCCAAATTTTCAATTCCAAACGTTGGGATAAAATACTCTCTCCAGCCGTTGATAACCTCAATCAATTCATCCACCTTTGCCCTCACATGGATGTCTTTTGGTTCGAGTCCTGCGAGTGCGCCCGTGTAACGCAGCAATGCATTGGATTCAGCGATGACTCCGTTTGGAGTTTTTATGATCGGCAAATAACCGTAAGGTAAAATTCCGGACTTTTTAATTTCTTTATAACCGTCCCAGTCAACGACGGTATTCTTCCATTCAACCCCAGACAGTTCGAGGCAAAAACGAGACGATTCAGCAAAACCAGGGGATGCAAAATAAATGATTTCGTGCATGTTTTTCCCGCCGCCCCACCCCTTCATTAAGCCTTGGAAGGGGTAGCGCTAGCAGCGCCCCACAGCATACCCATCCAACAGAGGGGTGTTGTATGGGTTCTTCTTCCGACTTCAAGATGCCAAATGGTATGATACGATACAACTACCATGGCGGGGGGAAGTTCGCAGTTGGCATTGTCTCAATGCATTTTAACATTACAAATTGTTTTCACAAGTTTCATCATTGTCTTCTGAATGTGTTCCATCTGGGCAAATGCAATACCACCACTTAGTGTCCTCAAGATTCGCATCAGTAAAATTAGTGTTTGTAAAATCAGTAAATTGTAATTCCGCATTTGATAAATTTATTCCACTTAGGTCCATATCTGTAAAATTGTAGTAGAATTGGTGTGGGGAGCCCCTTAGGCTAATACCTGGCCCTAAAATAATGTAAGAGTTATCTGGAGAGTCATTATCATTGGTTGGATTTTCTGTAATGCAAACATAATCACTAGGCAGTGAAGAAGGGCAATATGGTAGATGGTTGGCGTTAGTCCAAGTTAAATTCAACATAGACATATTCAGGCCACTTAAGTTGGCGCCATAGAGATTTAAACTCGGACCTACTATGTTGTTATTCATACAATAATATTCGTCAGGTAAGGCAAATGGACATTCAATTAATCCCATGCCTGCATTATTTCCCAACTCAAACACTGACAAATCGATTCCAGATAAATTAAATCCGTTAAAGCTAGCACCAAACAAATCCGCATCAGGTCCAAAAAGTACACCATCGTAGCCATTAGGGTCTGCATAAGTCGAGTTATTTGGCGGTGAAATACACTGCCAATTAAGAGGCAAAAGTTCTGGGCAAACAACGTATGTAACACTTGCGCGAGTCAGGTTTAGGTTAGATAAATCATAACCGCTCAAGTTTACTCGATATGACGATATACCTGGACCTAAAATTGTGTTTCCAAAGCATTCAGACCCGTTATCAAGTAAAACTGTAGAACAATGATATAATGGTTGACGCGACACTAATTGGGTAATTTCCATACCAATTAAGTTGACAACAGAAAGATTCACCCTTTGGAAGTAACCATATTCAGCATGGATATAACTCAGGTCTGTACTATACACATTAGTCAAATACATTGAGAAATCCCCTACAGTAATATTCGAGAAATTTGAATTGATTATCTGTGAACTACTGAATGAAAGAGATGCAAGTGTCATCTCAATATTTGTAAATTCTACATTTTCAAAAACTGAGTCGATGAAACTCAGAGTTTGGAAAGAGGCGATTTCAGATAATTTAGAATCAATAAAATCCGAATTGTAGAACACACTTAAGTCGAAATTAGTGTTTGAAAAATTGGAACCCTTGAAATTAACATTAGAAAATTGACACTCCGACAAGTCCATTCCAGAGAAGTCGAGGTGCTGGAGATAGATTGGTACACCTCCCCCTACTATGCATTTTGGACCCAAGTATATGTGTTGCATAGCCCCCATAAACGTTCCACTATCGTCAAGTCCATTATACTCAGAAGAGGAATTTGCCCACTCTGGCATATCCTCATAATGCTCTTCTATGATTCGATAAAACTCATCTTCCCTTTCATCGTAATCAACATCCATTATTCGGTCATAGGATTCTTGTCTGGAATCTTTTTCAAAGTGGTATATCTCGTCTGCCCAAAACCTATGATCATGTATTGTTTCACAGCGCCAGTTTCCAGGAAGTTGGTCTGAACAAGATTGTACATCAGCCAACTTAGCATAACTCAGATCTGCCTGGTTCAGATTTGTATTGAGCATATTTGCACCTGTTAAATTAGCATGACTTAGGTCAGAATTTGATAAATCCAGATTACTTAGATTACATCCGGAGAGATTAAAACCACTCAGGTTCATGTTAGGTCCAACGTCACTTTCACAATCTCGGAGTGAGATTGAGTTATCCACTGGTTCTTCGGAATCGTCCAAGCATCCTGCAAGTGAAGTTGCAATCATGATAAGTGAAAAGAGTAATGCCTTCGCCTTCTTCATAAATCTCCCTAGGACCCATCGTTATTGAATTAGGAGGTGGGGATTGGTATCTCGATAATGATACAGCGGGCCCGTTTGTTCGCTACCGATACATACACAAAGGTGACACATTCCTGAATACAAATCAAATAGATGCAGTCGAAGCCCCGACTATGCGCTTGGAATGGCCAGTCTATGCATTTACTGCCGGGGTTTTCCTCACCTTTGCCCTAAGTGTTCAGTTTCTCTCTCTGGGCACCTTTGCCGTCGTTGGACTTTTCGTGCTGCTGACCGTGGCCTATGCCTGGGTCGCCTGGGTGATGATCAAGCAAAAGGCCGTCCTCGAACTTCATGCCTACAATACCTGCAATACCTGCGGCGTGTTGACGCCCTCACAAGGCAAGCACTGCATGAACTGCGGCGTGGACTTGTAGTCAAACATATACAACGGGGCCGTTGTACTTCCCTGCGTATACATGGGTAGGCAGTGTGCCGGGGGAAGGAACTCCCTTTGTATTTTCTAAAAGGTATTGAGAAATCTGAGAAAACCCTCGCGATTTCATGAAAATGATATGTCGGTTGTCTGTATTAGCCCTTGAGAGACGGTGTGAAGCTTTATTCAGCACTTGAGGGTTTTCTGTTCATACCCTTGCGAGACATTGGACACGATGTGTCCAGTGATGCACTCGGAACTCAAATGACGGAACAGGCGTTCTACTCAGTTTGTTCGTCCTCAGCAGTGCTAGAAGCCTCTGGGAATAACGCCATGACATCTTCTGCTGGCTGGG
>CAJQPF010000040.1 GCA_905480095.1 uncultured Flavobacteriales bacterium | reverse complement strand
CAGCCTGACAAACATCCATACTCTGAAAGCACCCACAACAGGTCTGTGACAGTTCTTTCTCCATCTCCATCAAAATCGGAATAACACCATGGTGTATCTACACAATGTGAAAATGAATTCGTTGTTGAGAACACTGAATTGACACTTGTTGCAAGCACTTCATCAAATGGACTTAACCAAACAAATCCACCCGCCTCAGCACAATATGTATCGAGCCAACCATCTCCATCCTCATCATCCCATTGAAGAACCAAACACCCCTCGGGAAGGCATAGTATTCTAGTCAACGTATCTCCAGCAGGTATCGGAGTAGATTCTAATATGTTTGATGATTCTCCTTCAAACGCCAGAGACCATCTTAAGTCTTCTGCATTACATCCTGCCCATTCTGTCAAAGTGCCGCGATACCCCAAACCTGAAACGGTACAGCTTTCATAGACTGAATTGTTGTTATCCATTTCGTCTAGCCCCCCATTGACTTCAAGAATATGAATGGATATGATTCGTGTTCCTGTACTGTCCACTTGGTGGGATGATAAAGGAAGAACGATTGTTTCATTTGGATTTAATGGGGTAGTGAAATGATGAAGAATGACAGCTTCGTTGGCATCCCAATTCACCGCGTATTTAACAGAAAACACTGGGTCTGTTCCGGAGTTTAAAAACGTAGGAGCACACGTGAACTCCCAATTACATTGAAGTTTGTCGAAATCGTCTAATCCCAATGCAGTGAGATCTAAAGATGGTAGCGAAGGCAATTCAACTTCCCAAACCCCTCTCCCATAAGACGCGGCGACCAACCGGTTTGTAGCTGTGCGGATTTCAAGATCAGTAATGATTGTAAGTGGAAGTCCATCACCGTAAATAGACCAACCTGACACCTCATCATAAGCATAGACACCCAAATCAGTTCCTGCATAGATTGTGCCGTCAGGTGATTCAACCAATGTGTTCACTGGAAGGGCCTGAAGACCGAGTGATTTATCTTCCCATGATCCTCCGCCATCATATGACACCCATACCTGCATCGCATTTGTATAGCTGCCGAAGCAAACCCATATCTCATTCGAATCAGATGAAGAAATCAATACATCACCGATGGTTTCATCAGGAAGATTTAAAAGCGCTGTGAAATCATACCCATTTGTCGAACGCCACAACTCATCTCGCTTTGCAACGAGGATCATATTCGGGTCTGTTGCTGAAAGGGCAATGGCATCTGCTTTGGTATCACTCATCGTTCCAAGTGTGCTCCATGTATCACCAGCGTCATCTGACCGATACACCGATTTCTTCCCTACATAAATAATCTCCGGGTTATGAGGGCTGGCCAACCAAGGGGTAAGCCAATTCCCGACTTCGTTGATACCGAAACCGCTGTAATTTGCAATCTGAGTATTTGATCTCCCTGCATCTGTTGAGCGGTATAATAGACCGTAATACGCACTCATAAATAGAATATTTGAGTCTAAGTGATGAAAGAAACACCCCATTCCATCTCCGTCGAGAATACGTTGCCAGCCATCTTGATTGTATAATGAAGTTCCGTTGTCCTGGGTCCCACAAATCAAATCTGAATGTTTGTGTGGACTGAGCCCCAAACGAGATATTTGGGCAATGTCAAGCCCATCAGATTTGTCAGCGTATTGGCCTGAGCCGTCACGCAGGTAAACACCACCATCATTTGCAACGAGCAAACGACCGTCTGAAAGAAATGTCAGACCGTGCTGATCCGCATGAACCTGAGGGTACTCCCCCTGCCCTGACCAATGGGCCTCGCAATTCCATGAATATCCACCATCATTAGATTCCCACAAATTAACGCCACCTAAGACAATTTTGTTTTCATCAAAAGGGTCAACAGCGATGCACATATCCCACCAAGCCTGACCTGAATAATCAGAGCCATCGCTGGTCCAACCATGTAGGTTTGGACCTCCCTCTGCGCGAAGCATTGTGGGATAAAAGGATACGCCACCGTCATCTGATCGCCACACACCCATGGTCGACTGAGCAAAATAATTTGCAACGAAAGCATATATGCGATCTGGATGAGACACACTTGAAGCAAGTTCCATTCTCCCAAGACCTTCAGACTGGGGTAGCGGAATATTTGTCCATGATAAACCTGAATCTACAGATCTGTAAACGCCGACATTATCTAATGCAATGGTAAGGATGTGAGTCGAGTCTGTATGAATCACCATATCTCTCACAATTCCTGTTTTCAAAGAATTAAATGATACGCCAGCGTCTTCGGAACGATATAGTCCAGTGCTAGAACAGACATACACCACGTTGGGACTGCCGGGCTGAAAGGCAATCTTAAATATTTTCTGGTTGCCCTCTGGCATCGCTAACCCTGTCGTTGTCCAATTTGCGCCTGAATCAAATGTCTCAAGCAGTCCGATACTATACGTAGTTGCTCCATCACCATCTCCTGTTGCCAAAAACCAATGATTGGGATTGTCTGGATCAACAATGACATCCGTGGTTCCAACCGCAGAAAGTTCATCTACACCTCCCCCTGCTGTGTTCCATGATTCTCCTTCGTCATCAGATAACCACAAACCACCTGAGGGAGCACACGCCAACCATCCACCATCAAAAACAACAATATTATTCACTCTACCGGCACCACCATATACTGGGATATCTTCATTTCCGATGTAAGACCAAGAAGGCCCTGAAGAGGGATATAAAAGTGTTTGCTTTAATTCTTGAGAGGCATCCCACCATGCTTTTGATGGTGGCCTTGTCCCATGAGGCTTCGTTCTTCGTTCTGTCCACCATGCCCATCTTTCAAATGGTTTCTTTCCGTTACTTCGAGGAACGGCATCAAGTTCTGGCCAAGTCAAGCCAAAGTTTTGCCTCACTTCCTCGGAAGATATATTGACGTCCTGAAGTTGATTTTGCCATGAGTTATTTTCTTGCGCATATGCTCCTATACCTAAAAAATGGACACATAAGATGACCGGGAAAACGATCCTATGAATATAATTTTGACGGTACATAGCCTTAAAATACGCAAATCTATGGCTAAGGTTACGTATCACTTAGAGTTTTCGACTTAATCACTCGAAGAGGACATTGTATGGAAAACATTTTGGACATCTTCATTCTCCTCTAATTTCTCAATTAATTTTTCAACTTCAAGCGTTTGTTCTGCATTGAGTTCAGAAGTCGTTGTCGGGTATCGATCAAACCCAGATTCTTCAATCTCAAGATTCATTTCTTCAAGCTTTTTCTGAAGACCACCAAATGAACCAAAAGGAGCCGTAACAACGATTGTATCTCCATCGACTTCGATTTCCTCTGCGCCATAATCGATGAGTTCGAGTTCGAGGTCCTCAGGGTCTTGCCCCTCACTCTTAACATTGAAAAAACAAACCCTGTTAAACAGGAACTCAACGTTCCCAGTTGTTCCAAGGTTGCCACCGTTATGTGAAAAGTCGCTTCTTATGCTCGCTACAGTTCTGTTGTTGTTATCTGTCGCCGTTTCGACGAACACAGCAACACCGTGGGGACCATAACCTTCAAAGGTGACTTCTTTATAGTTCGAGGTATCTTTGTCAGTCGCTTTCTTGATCGCCCTGGCAATATTGTCCTTGGGCATATTTGCTGCTTTGCAGTTTTGCAATACAGCTCTTAAGGTAGAGTTCGTCTCAGGATCAGCATTGCCTCCGTCCTTAATGGCAATAATAATATCTTTATTGAGTCTTGAAAATATTTTTGACATCGCTGCCCATCGCTTCATCTTCCGCTCCTTCCTAAATTCAAATGCTCTTCCCATTGTTCAATCAATTTTTGCTAATATCGTTTGGTGTGAACGAATTACCAAGTGGTGGGACATAATGTGCCGAACTGACCTAAAAGCTCAAGCAAGTCTTGAATGGATGTAAAGCCATCATTATTTACATCGGTCGGACACAGATCTTCCTGGAAAGAAACACAAGTCTGTGTTGCCTCATCCCAAATCGTACCTGAACCACAGAAAGATGCAGGGTTTGGGCAATCTTGAATTGAAGAGCCTTCAACTAAAACGACTGAGCTGTCAATGGAAATTCCCAGAAATGTTTCTGGGAAACCTCCTGGCCATTGTATGACTACCGAATCCACTTGAGTACTTGACCCGAGACCAAATTGAAGGTGTCTGGAGTTTTGACTAAGGTATTTATCACCACAAAAAACCACATCAAGTTTGACTGCATTCACTCCCGTATTTTCTGCTGAAGAATGATACACGTATACTTCGGAACCAATTGCATCTCTGTTCACAGTTGTACCCTGAGGCCTTACTTTAAGATAGTGATTTTCATTTGGAATCGCACTGATCACGCTTGCATTTAGCCCTACTTGGTGAGAGACGAGATCAGGGAATCCATCATTGTTAAAATCTCCTGTTGACATCGCAAATGTATGCTGTAACTCTTCAGACAATTCTGAAGAAACATCCAGAGAACCAGTACCGTTGGAGGTGAAAAAAGCATTTGAAAGCGCAGGATATTCTTCAAAGATGTTGGGGTAGTCTGTATATACACTGAATCCAGTGCCTACATATAAGTCTAACCAACTGTCATTGAGATGATCAATAAAACAAGCACCCCAACAAAGTTGATTGACTTCAACGCCCAAAGATGACGTCACATCTACAAAACCCATGCCCTGATTCAGGTTGTTTGATAAAAGGACATTTCCAGCAGAACCGTTTGTAACGTATAAATCCATGTCACCATCACAATCATAATCCGCAAATGTTGAACTCATCGCATAAATTTCCAAGTCAGCTCCCCAAACAGGACCCATATCTACAAAGGTGCCATCTCCATTGTTAAGATAAAATGAATTTGGATAATCAAGTCTGTCGTTGATGACATAGAGGTCTAGAAAGCGATCTTTATCAATATCAATCCAGGTACTTTGAAAAGATTGTTGCAAACCATTTCCTACACCTGAAGAGACCGTAACATCGGTAAAAGTCCCATCACCATTGTTGTGATACAGTTCATTTTTAATGTTGATGACGTCTGTATGATAATTACATATGTACAAATCAATGAATCCATCATTGTCATAATCTCCAAAAGAAGCACCATAACTTCTTGAAATACTGGATGTTGAAATCCCACATGAGGATGTAATATCTGTGAACTGCATGTTTCCACTATTCATCCAAAGTCGATTGGAGGCATTGCGATTTGTAATGAGTAAATCTTGATCTCCATCGTTGTCAATATCAGCCCATAGAACTGATTTTGACTCGTTGACACCATTGTCAATATTCAATTGGATTTCTTCAAACCCTACCCCATCTCCTTGATAATATCTGATTTGACCTGCATGATGACCAAAGGTGAGGTCATCAATATCATCTCCATTAAAATCAGCAAAACTTAAACCTGAACCTAAAAATCCACCGGTATGATCTGTGAACAATTGCAAATCATTGGATGCATTTACAAATTGTGCATTTACTGATGGAAGACACAGACATGACATAAAAACCTGAAAAAAACATAGCCAAATATGTTTTTTAAAGTTTAAATATCCGGTGAAACATCTCATACTGTATCAGTTATAACTTTTACAATTTAACTTAAATTAAGTTCTCACGCAACTTATTGATGATGTAAGCGTCTTTATGTCGAACGAATCGAAAACCATTATCGTCATGTACAACTGTAAAAACATATTCCTTTTACTTTTAGGAGTCATTTTCTCTACTGCAACAATCGCACAAATTTCCCACGGAGGATCACCATTAAATTGGGAAGATGCTACTTATCAACCTGTAATTGAGATGCAACAGATGCCCGACGTTGACCTCGCCGCTCTTGCTTTAGAAGATGCAGTTACTGACCAACACAAAGAAGCGCCATGGAGATTTGGTGTTGAGCAAGAAGTGGCTTTCAATCTTGAAAATTCAGGTACTTGGACGTTCGAAGATGGCAAGCACGTATGGAGGCTTGGCTTTAATTGCCCCAATGCACTAAATGTAAGCTTCATGCTTTCAAGATTTGTGTTGCCAAAAGAAGCGCAACTTTACGTCTACAACGCTCAAAGAACAGCTTTTCTAGGTTCTTTTACACAAGAAAACAACAAAGATTGGGAGGGGCTCTCACTTGGGGTACTCGATGGCTCTTCTATGATTCTAGAATACCACGAATCACCCGCATCGCATGGAATGGGTGAGATCGAAGTGAATCAAGTCATTCACGGATACCGTTCCCTTTTGAATCACCAAGAAGCTGTTTTGGCTGAAATGGTTGAAAGATTGGGACCGTTTGGAAACTCTGGTGCTTGTAACATCAATGTTAATTGTCCAGAAGGCGCTGACTGGCAAACAGAAAAAAGATCTGTCGCGTTAATTGTAAATGGTGGATCTGCTTATTGCACAGGTGCGATGATCAACAACACAGCAAACGATGGCACACCTTATTTTCTAACGGCAAATCACTGTATCGGAACCCCCAATACATGGGTGTATTATTTCAACCATGAAAGCAGTTCATGTTCTGGCACAACAGGCCCTACAAACCAAAGCGTGTCTGGAGGCACACTCCTTGTTCAAAACGGGGGGTCTGATTTTGCGCTTATTGAGTTGAGTTCGACTCCACCAGCAAGCTACAATGTTGAATATGCCGGTTGGGATCATTCTGGATCGACACCTTCGTCTGCTGTAGGAATTCATCACCCAAGTGGCGATCTTAAAAAAATCTGTTTTGAAAACGATGCGCCTTACCAAAGTAGTACTGGAGGTGCTCAGGTTTGGTGGATTGATGAGTGGGAGTTGGGAGTGACTGAACCCGGATCATCTGGCTCACCACTTTTTGATCAGAATCACCGCATTATAGGTCAACTTTACGGCGGAGCTGCCGCGTGTTCCGGCTCTGTAAATAATGGTGCATATGATTTCTACGGAAGATTCAACGTGAGTTGGGGCCTTGGTGCGTCTCAATACTTAGATCCTTTAAATACAGGCGTAAACACACTTGACAGCTACCCGACGAATGCCGTTCCTGGTGCTGGTTGTACAGACTCAACTGCGTGTAACTACGACCCTGAAGCAACCTCAGACAATGGAAGTTGTGTAGACAATGATGTGTGTGGAATTTGTGGTGGAGATGGCAGTTCATGTACAGGATGTACTGACCCCACCTCATGCAACTATGGTTCATCTGCAACCATTGATGATGGGTCTTGTATCGGGAATGGTGTAGAAGTGATTTTCACTATACTCACAGACAACTACCCCGATGAAACGACATGGAGCGTCACAGACGCTTCGGGAGCGACAATCATGTCTGGCGGCCCTTACGCTTCCAATGGCACGACTTTTACGTCCTCAGCATGTGTGGCCACTGGATGTTATGATGTCACAATCAATGACAGTTACGGAGATGGGATTTGCTGTGCATATGGAGAAGGAAACTACAGCATAACATCAGATGGAAACACGTTGGTTTCAGGGGGTGAATTCGTCTCTACAGAGACCACTAATTTTTGTGTGACTGCTGGCTCCACAGCTGGGTGTACGAATAATCAAGCATGTAATTACAATTCAGAGGCCACAATTGATGACGGAAGCTGTACTTACGCTGCCATTGGATATGACTGTGGTGGAAACTGTATACAAGATCTCGATGAAGATGGAATCTGTGATGCATGTGAAGAATTTGATTTAATAGTAACAGATTGCGAATGTTCGTTTACTGATCCTGCGACATACACTGCTTTCTTTACTGAAGTGGATGAAGTGAATTGTCTAATTATTGAAGAATGTTACTGTGTATGTAACAACGATTCTGACAATGATGGCGTATGTGATGAAAATGAAATTGCTGGGTGTGATGATCCTGAAGCCTGCAACTACGTAGCATCAGCCACAGATTACGAGCTCTGTGATTACGAATCTTGTACATGTACAGGTGACATCAATGGAGATGGCGTCATTACAGTTGCTGACGTATTACTTGTTCTGTCTGAATTCGGATGTTTGTCAGGCTGTACAGCTGATGTAGATGGCGATACGTATGTGAACGTTTCAGATATCTTACTGCTACTTGCAGCATTTGGTACAACTTGTTAATTTTTCAGTATCTTGTGTACTCTTAATACACATAAAACTGAACCATGACTTTTAAATATATTCAACTGCTCGGAGCGGCGACCATCATGATGGTCTCCGCTTCTGCATTTTCTCAATGTTCATCTTGCACTCCTGATTACACATGTGTTGCTGATGGCTTTCCTGTACTTTGTCCTACTGCTTTTCCAGACGGAACAACAGGTGTAGAATATTTGTCTACTGCAACTTTCAACATGCCTGCCTCAGTTGTTGACCCAGGATCTGGACTTTCCGCAACATTAGAGAGCATTACTATCACAAGCATAACAGGTCTCCCTTTTGGATTATCATTGACTCCGAGCAACCCTAACGGCGTTTACTATCCTTCAAACGGTGAAGAATACGGCTGTGCTACAATATGTGGCGTTCCTCTTGCTGCTGGCGAGTACTTTGTAACCATTAATGTAGCGGTGGTGGCTTCTGTCTTTGGCATCACTCAGAGCCTGAGTGAAAGCTTTTCACTCCCCCTTAGCATTCTTCAAGGTTCTGGAGGTGGAAATGCGAGCTTTAATGTCTCTGAAAATTCTGGGTGTTCACCCTTAAATGTTGATATTGAAAACCTCATCACTGGTGCAGGCGTATCATACAATTGGGATTTTGGGGGACCATCAAATGGTTCTGTGATCAATCTGGAAATTTTAACGGACAATTACCCAGCAGAAACGACATGGATTGTCACAAATTCTAATGGAGACTTGATAATCTCTGGGGGCCCCTATTCAGAGGCCCAAACAATTTATAATGAACAAATATGTGTGGGACCAGGAAGCTATACATTAAGCATTAATGACAGTTATGGAGATGGCATGCAATTCGAAGGGGTCATAGGAAGCTATTTACTCACGGATGGAAGTGGAAACATCCTTGCTCAAATAGTTGAAGGTGGAAATTTTGGCGGGAATGCGATCCATAACTTTACCATTGACGAGAATAATCTTGCAAATGGTTGTGTTTTAAACACTTCTAATCCCAGTGTTTTGTATGATGAGCCAGGATCATACACGATTTCATTAGCTACGACTGTAACTCAGTTAACACTCACCTCATTAGAAATTATACAACTTGGTGATGGCTGGGGAGGTGATGCTGAAGACTTCTTTGGATTAGGCAACCCTGACCCCTATTTCGTGTTAAATGGTGACATATCGTATACATCATCTGTTGTTACTGATCAAATGACTGCAAATTTTAATGACTTAAATATTGCATTAACATATGGAGAAAACTATAATGTGACCTTTTACGATCAAGATGGCCCATTCACCAGTGATGACAACTTAGGTTCAACAAGTTTTTTTGCAACTGGCGCAGGTGCTTACACTATTTATGGAGGTGGAAATGTTGCTGTGATAAATATTACTGAAACAATCAGTGCAGAATTTTTTGACACCGAAACCATTACCGTTTTTGAGGGACTTGATGTTTGGGCTGACCTTGATGGAGATGGGTATGGAGACATCAACTCCCCTGTCAACGGATGTGACCCTTCAAACACCACTCCATATGCCTTTAACAGTGAAGACTGCAATGACCTTGAGGCATTAATGTTTCCAGGTGGCGCTGGCACGTTGTCCGGAATAGATAACGATTGCAACACAATTATAGAAGATGATGAGATTCTAACGATTTCAGGTTGTACAGACCCTATGGCTGACAACTACGATCCAAGTGCCACAGTAAATGATGAGAGTTGCATATACGCAACATGCTTTGGTGATTTCAACAATGATGGTGTTATTACTGTTACAGATTTACTTGAGCTTCTTGCAGAATTTGGATGTACTTCAAATTGCGAAACCGACCTCAACGAAGATGATTTGGTCAGCGTCGCTGATTTACTTCAAATTCTCGCTGTATTCGGAACGATTTGTCCATAACTAAACTTATCTTTATACCACATAAAAATAGAAAAATGAAAAATATACTCATCGGCTTTTTCGCCATCTTTATTCTTGGATCTGTATCAGGTCAATGTACTGCAGATTTTGATTTCGGAAGTGAAACATATGGAAGCTCACCTGACCCAAGTCAAGGCGAACAATTTGAGCCTGGAATTACTGACGAACCATATTATGATGTTCTGCATCTCTTAATCCCAACCTACGTTCTTGAAATTGATTCTACCCTCCCTTTTGCGCCAACTGCATTACTTGATTCTATTGAGTTAGTGAGTCTTGTCATGGTAGATTTAGATGACACTCTTACTTCTTATACATTGGATGAATTGGGATTACAAGTTGTATGCAACAACAATGGCGATTCAAATTACCCATGCTCTTTTCATGGTGGAAATCAATATTGTGCCAGTCTCGAAGGGACACCTACTATATCAGGCAATTTTAGGGCTGACATCACCGTAAAAGGGTGGACAACGGTCTTTGGATTTCCATTTGGACAAGAACAAATGTTCGGTTCTCTATTTATTGATTTTGGTGTTGAAGGATGTATGGATGTCAATGCTACAAATTATAACCCTGAAGCTGTAATAGATGATGGGTCATGCATTCTAAATCCATGTAACCTTGATGGTATTGAGGTTGCAACCATTAGCTATTCCTACACAGAAACAGACTTAAGCGTCGATGTTGGCACCCTTGTTTACTGGGTCAACTATGGTGGATTTCACGATGTGAATGGAAACGTAGACTCTCAAACAGATCTCTCATTTGGAAATCCAGAAGCATTCTCATTGCCGGCTATATCTGGCAGCCCTTCCGGTGTATGCATGGGTTCACACACATTTACAATTCCTGGGGTCTATACTTACGACTGTTCTATCGGACAGCACGCTGCGCTAGGCATGGTTGGGACTGTGACGGTCGGACTTGGAGGTTGTACGGATAGCGCTGCGTCTAACTACAATGCAGCAGCAGATTACGACGACGGAAGCTGTAACCCTATTGTGGACTGCTTTGGCGACTTAAATAGTGACAGTAGCGTCACCGTTGCAGACTTGTTGTTAATCCTATCTGAATTTGGATGTACTTCTGGATGTACAACAGATATTAATGGTGACGGAATAACAACTGTGAGTGATTTGCTAGAATTACTGTCGGTATTCGGTACCGCATGTTGATAGATCACATCTGTTAATTAAGCCGGAATACCTGAAAAGGGTGTTCCGGCTTTTTTTTTAAGTAAATTGCAGTCTAGAGATATGAATAAACAATCGATATGAAATTAATATTCAGGCATTTAATTGTGGCAATGGCACTCATGACCATCCCTTTTATGGGACAAAGTCAATGCAATACAACTGTGAGTTTTGATGTAACGCTTGGAGGGGGACAGAGCACAAGCCAAAACATGTTCTTAACAGGAACACTCACTCAAATACAGTTTAACCTTAATTTTTCTGCAGGTGGCGGTGAATGGCCTGCGGATATGATTGCAGTCATTACTGGTGCAAACGGAAACTGCATGGCCGGTGAAGGATATAACATTAACCCGCCTTCAACATGTTATGATATTGATTTCCCCACAAGCTGGACCTCTAGTGCAAATGGATTTTACACTTATACAGTGAGTGCCGTGGCTGCTGGAATCAGCGGAGATGGGACGTGGTTTTTTGATTTGCAAAATGGATGGAACTTTGGGAGTGCCAGTGCAAATTATGATTTAGACATTATATTATTTGGCGTATGTGATCAAGGGGATTGCATGGACCCGTTAGCATGTAATTTCAACCCAGATGCTTCATTTGAAGACAACTCATTTTGTGAATACCCTTCCTTCGGATATGATTGTTTCGGAGATTGTATTACCGACACTGATGCTGATGGGATTTGTGACATGTTTGAAATCGGAGGATGTACAGACACATTTGCTTGTAATTTCATGATTCTCGCAACAGATAATGATGGATCATGTGCATATGCAAATAGTGATGAAGACTGCAACGGCAACAACCTCCTTCCAACTTTCAACAATGCTCCTGATGACATGGATGTCACCTGTTCAAACGTCCCCTCCCCGCCTACTGTATATGCGAGTATCTCTTCTTTCGCTTCGGAGTTTGAGGAACAACACAACCCCGATGGGAATTGTTATGCCGCAGAATGGACCGTAACTGTTGAGATGGATGAAACGACAATCGAGGGAAGTTGCCCTGGCAATTACACGATTGTTCGTCACTGGCTTGGCACAGACTGCATGGACAGGCAGGTTGAATATTCTCAAACGATTAACGTGATTGACAATACGCCTCCATCCTTTGTCGGAGGAACGGCGCCCATTTCGACCACGTGCCCGATTCTTCCTGAATTCGAAAACGCTGTGGCCCAAGATGCTTGCAGCTCCCCTGTGACCTATGATATTGATGAAGAGTCGATTCTAATGGGTGAATGTGAAGGACGATATTCTATATATCGTTTGGTGACAGCCACTGATGCTTGTGGAAACAGCGCTACGGTAGAACAGGTCATTGAAGTCAATGACGAAAGTGGACCGATTTGGACTGAGTTACTGCCCGAACAAGTCATCTCATCGTCTATTGAAACTGAAGATTTCGGGATGCCCTTCGCTGAGGACTTATGCAGTGGGGTAAATATCGAACTCGTTTCAGAATTGGGACCAGGTACGTGCCCTCTTGCAGTTGAGCTGACACGCACATTTATTGCAACAGATGCTTGTGGCAACGAAAGTGTTCCTTTCGTTCAAATCGTGAATGAAGATACCGATTTGGTGACTTATGTAGAATCAACATCAGATGCGCTTTGTTCCTATTCTAGTGAGGGATCTGTCGATATTTTTGTAACAGGCGCGGTCCCTCCCTATGACATTTATTTCGGAAACTACGATCCAAGTTCTCTTCCTGAAGGTGAATATTCTGTATCTGTCAGCGATGACAACCTTTGCTCTACGACGCTTGAATTCAGCATCTTCGCTCCCCCTGCCATTCAACTTTCATTAGAAAGCACTGAGCCCAACTGTACAGAGCCCAATTCAGGTACGGTTACAGCATCTGCTGCTGGCGGAACTGGAGAACTCACATTTGATTGGGACGGAATTGATCCGCTCTCTGTTTCTGGTGGAGATTACAGCATTTCTGTTGAGGATGAAAATGGCTGTACCGTTTCCGAAGAAATCACCGTCAATTCAGCTGTCATTCCTGTAGAAGGTGAAATAGATGGGTATACAGAAGTCATGTTTGGAGATTCTAGCGTGTACGAATATTCATATACGGCTGGAAGTTCCTACGAATGGACCTTCTCGGGTGCTGACTCCTTAGTGGTGTCGGATATTTTTGCAATATCCCTGCTTTGGGCAACTGAAGGACCTGGATTTGTATGTGTACAAGAAACGAACGCCTTCGGGTGCATCGGAGAGCAAGTATGCATAGAGATAAACGTCTCAGTGGGCTTAGAAGAGCTCATAAACGAAGATAGCGATCTTACAGATGGGTTGTTTGCATTCCCCAATCCAAGTACGGGCCAATTCACTTGCAAACTTCCAAAAGCACTGATGGGTACTTCTGATTGGAGACTCATTGACATGAGAGGATCTGTAGCAGCTCGTGGCGTACTCATCGCCACAGAAGCTCGTCTCCACGAATTTAACTTCACAGACATTGTTGCAGGTAACTATCTACTTCTCATCGGAGACAAAGCTACTGCAGTTCAAATTGAACGTTAACAGCCCCATCACTCCACGCACTCACCCACGGCTCGTGATTTGCTAACGCGCGACTGCGCCGCTATAATTAAAATTTTTAATCCCGGACGCAACGAGCAGAAAAGCCGACATCTCGATAGTCGTCGAATCGGTAGAAATTGGCGCCGTTACTGTTAATCTTCTTCTTCGTCACAAATCCCATCACCATCATCATCATATTCACATTCTCCGCCACATACACCAATGGCGTCTGAAATACAGTCGTCCACGGAATCGCAGATACCGTCTTCGTCTACATCAAGATCGATGCACCAGCAATCGCAGCATGTGGGACGGATTTCACAACCCTTAACACAACGGACCGAATAGCCCGCAAATTTTTCAGAGGCCCTAACGTCAACAATATCATCAACATCATTTAATAGGTTAAAACTTTCATTAACCCTTGCAATCATACCTACTTCGTTACCACTCTGATACTCCGGGTAATTCCAGGCTCCCCAGGCTTCTTCTTGTTGGTCCCCGACCGGCAACCCATATTGTGCGTCGTTGGGCGTAATGACTGTATCGGCAATCCACCACTGGGCTGCATATCCAATATCATGGGAAAGGTACACAGAGCCTCCTGAACCTGCCCATGTTAAACTTCCATTGGGAAGATTATGGTTCCAGCCTGGGTAGTCAATTTGGCTTGTACGAAACCAGCTGGCTTTTGCAGAAAATCCGCTTAAATTCACATCGGGATTATCAGATGGTAAAATAGGATCTGATCCACCGTGCGGTTCCGTCCAGCCTAAGTGACCGCCTGCGAAGTCTGCACTCTTTAATTCGTCCCCGATATGTCCAAATCCACCAGATCCCACATATTCATGATCATCATCTAACCCCGTACCAAAGACTGAAATATCTTGAAACGTCTGTGCTACCGTACCGCTTAACTCGCTCCAATCCAAATAATTAGAGACATGCCAACCGGTTGGGCATATATAATCTGAATTAACGGCGTACCAATTATAAAGCAAACCTTTCTCCATTCTACGTTCCTCATTGATATCAACATAGTGACTGTCCCCAAAGGCCTGTTCCGGATTATCAAAATTGGGGATACTATAGCTACAAAGGGGAGTGGTGGCGTTTACCCAATCCCCTTCTTCATTAGAAAAATCTAGATATTCCACGAATTGACCCGTGAATTGATATGCGCGCAGATTTTCTTGAAACCAACATTTTTCACCAATTTCAACTGTATTATACCAATAACCCTGATGATTCCATGGATCACCGCAAGTCCAGCCCCTTACCCCACTTGCGATGTCCTCCGCATTGTAACTCCAAGCATTATCATAAGCAGTCAATACACCGAGGATGTCATCAATTCCAATAAAAGAATCCCCATTGTAGTCGGGATTGAAATAATAATTAGTTGATTGTGATATGGCATTTAAGCTTAAAGCAAAAATAACAATTGTAAAAAGAAGTCTCATGGCTTTATGATTTAGAAATATAAAATAGGAATAACTTAAAGCACTTAGCAAACATAAATAAAAATAAATGCTATATGTATGGGTAAAAAAGGCCCCATATGGAGCGGGGCCTTTCTTATGAATTTCTTATTTACGGTTTAGTGACTAATCACAAGCGTTTGAATGGTACGACCTGAATTTGCATCAGCAACGATCCTATAAGCACCATTTGCCAGATCACTCACATCGATGTTACTACGACCAGCATTAAGCTGCTCTGAGTAAACTACACGGCCCGTAGCATCGTAGATCGTAAGAAGCTTCACAGCGTCATGACTTACCACCACTACAACATCGTTTGCGGGGTTAGGATAGATGTTGAATGCTGCAGTAGGATCAACGATTCCACTGACCGTTTCAATCTCTATGACAACATCAAATCCTTCACAACCGTCTGCGTTTGTCTCTTTTACAGTGAGGCTTCCACCCTGTTCAGTCCAATTCACCAGCACTTGACTCGTTCCTAGTCCAGAAAGGATCTCTCCGCCTTCTACAGTCCAAACATATTCAGAACCTGCAGTCATTGGGTAAGTATACATTTCTTCTACGCCCACCACTGGGGTCTCCGAACCGGAAATCTCCATCGGGTATACGTACGTACATTCAGATGGGTGTGTCGCTTCTGCTTCGAAGTTACAAGCCCCTTCATTCATACATCCGTAACAAGAACTGTACTCACACGTACCATCATCGTCGTTTGCTTGATAGTTGAAGTTACACGCCATATCGTTCGTACAACCGTAAGAATTGTATGTACATGTTCCGTCGTTATCTGTTGCCGCTGTATCGTAGTTGTTTGCACCTGCATCAGTACATCCATCTACTTCATCAGCATCACAAACACCATCGTTGTCAGAATCTGTATTGCAGTTTCCGTTACAATCGAATCCATCTGCTGCATTCTGACAACTTCCGTCATTGACTCCAGCTTCAGCATCGTAGTTACACGCTGTAGCGTCTGTACATCCAAGTGCATAACACTGCGTGAAGTTACAAGACCCATTGTCCGCTGTAGCAGATGCATCGAAATTACATGCCGCTGAGTTTGTACACCCTTCAATCGCACAAGTACCATTGTCAATAGATGCATCTTCATTGAAGTTCAATGCATCAGAATCAGTACATCCGTAGCATGACGTGAAGTTACATGAGCCATTATTCTGAGTAGCCTCAGAATCATAGTTACATGCTCCCGCTACATTACATCCGAATACAGCACAAGAGTTGAAGTCACAAGATCCATCGCTGTAAACAGCTTCAGCATCGAAGTTACACGCCGACTCATGGGTACATCCACCTTGAACACAGACATTGCCTTCTGGATCGAAGAACATACATGGCTCATTCGTCGCACCGTAATTACACGCCAACTCATTCATACAACCTGCGCCTGCCATTTCTCCTGTGCCGAACAAGCATGAGAAATCACAAGACCCAGGCAAGTAGTAATCTGCCTCTGGTTCGTAGTTACAAGCAAAAGGAAGAACACAACCACCTACCAATGTGATACAGGTGCCATTGTCGTCCGTCGCATAAGGGTTGAAGTTCACAGCTGCTTCGTCAGTACAACCAGGGATCTCCTGCTCATCACACACGCCGTCACCGTCAGTGTCATTCACGCAACCTCCATCACAATCCAAGAAAGGAATCGAAGGATATGTACATAACGCTGCAGAAGATAGTGTCGCTTCAGAATCGTAGTTACAAGCATCTGGGTCAGTACATCCTACACAAGAACTGAAGTCACAAAGCGTCACATCTATGTAATCCGCAGCAGCGTCATAGTTACATGCAAATGGAATGAGACATCCAGCCACCAAACATGAACCGTCATCTTCTGTTGCAGATGGATTGTAAGCTGGGTTACCAGGCTCAGTACATCCAAGAACCTCAAGCTCATCACAAACACCATCACCATCAGAATCGTTCAAACACTCACCATCACAATCGAGGAACGCTTCAGGGTAAGTACATGAACCATTTTCAATCGTCGCAGTTGCATCGTAGTTACATGCCGAAGCATCTGTACATCCAGCACAACTACTAAACTCACATGCCCCTGCTTGTTGGTATTCAGCCTCAATGTTATAGTTACAAGCCTCTTCAATCATACATCCACCAATGAGACAAGACCCGTCATCAAATGTCGCAAATGGATCAAATCCAGGGTTGTTTGCATCCGTACAACCTCCTACTCCACAACCGTTTCCTGTAAGGTCAACACAATCGTCAACATCGTCACAGATACCATCAAAATCGGCATCATCAGCACAATCTCCACCACATACACCCAGTGCATCTAACTGGTTTCCGTCACAGTCGCAGTCGCCTGCAGGAGTATCTGAACAGCCACACTCGTAAACAGCTCCAGGGCCATTACAAACACCACACTCATCAAGTTCACCTACACAGTCATCAACATCATCACAGATGTTGTCACCGTCAGCATCCGCTGCACATGAACCACCACAAACGCCCAAAGCATCTAACTGGTTTCCATCGCAATCACAGTCTCCCTCTGGGATACCTGATCCGCCACATGTGCCACACTCGTCGAGGACGTTTCCGTCACAATCACAGTCTCCCTCCGGGATACCTGATCCGCCACATGTGCCACACTCGTCGAGGACGTTTCCGTCACAATCACAGTCTCCCTCTGGGATACCTGACCCGCCACATGTGCCACATTCATCGAGGACGTTACCGTCACAGTCACAGTCCCCTTCTGGGATACCTGATCCGCCACATGTGCCACACTCGTCTAATATGTTGCCGTCGCAGTCACAGTCTCCCTCTGGGATACCTGATCCGCCACATGTGCCACACTCATCGAGTACGTTTCCGTCGCAGTCACAGTCTCCCTCCGGGATACCTGATCCGCCACATATACCACATTCATCTAATACGTCACCGTCACAGTTACACGCTCCTTCAGCAACACCCTCACAAGATCCGTCATCCACTGTTGCTTCTGAATCGTAGTTACAAGCTGTCGCATCAGTACATCCTAATGGATTAGAGAACAAAATAGGAAGCACATCACGCCACTCTTCTGTTTGGTCAGCATTCATAAATACCTGCAACTGCATTTGACCTGATACAGTGCCATCCGTAGTTACCTGAGCGACTAAAACTTTTAAATCAGATCCCGCAAAGGAAGGCAAGGTAAGGTCGCCTGTTCCTGGGAAAGGTGAATACCATGCAGAACCGGTACCATCATCAATAATCATGTTGTTTCCCGCTTCGAAAACAGCAAACGGGTCAGTGTCACCGGTAATTGAACTTACAGTCACTCCTCCGTCAGAGTCTTCGGCACCAATCGTTAACCAACTGTCATATTCCAGGTCAGGCAAAAAAGCATAAAATGCGGTATTGGCTTCAGACCCGAAGGTGACGCCAGAGTCATTTTGATACCAAGATGTTGTCGTATTCAGCTCAAAAGTATTGTTGTCATCACCAGAAACAGAGGATAAATAATCTGTTTCGTTCACACAATGAATGTAGATGCGCCAAGTTGTTTGGCCATCTAACGCACCGCCTGTATGTGTCGCATATTCTTCCGCGCCCAACCAGTAACCCTCAGGTGCAGGTTGGAATAGCATAGAACTTAAAGGTGTTAGCTGAGCAAATGCGCCCGTCAAGCAGAAAAGTGCTAGAGTAAATGTAATTAATATACGCATCGTACAATTGTTTGATTGAATGTCGTTTTTCATGACTTTAGGATTTACGTTTCTCTCTTGTTATTCGAGGATAAAATTTTGCGGGAATGAGGTCGCAATCTTCGAGTTCTCAAAAGAGGGAACGGATTACAAATATAACACATAATTAATTACATCGACAAAATAATGTGTTTCGTCTAATTATATAATCAGTTTATATGATAAGAAGTAGGCACAGAAAAGGCTTCTAAGTGCTGATTATCAGTGATTATCAGTGATAAATTATACTATAATAAAAAAATGAAATTATATTGGTAAATCACCCAACAATATTCACAATTCGCCCCACAACGACGATTATTTTTCGAATTTCACGCCCCTCCATCTGTGTGATTGTACGTTCATCAGCCCTTACTGTCGACTCTACTTCTTGGGCTGAAGCAGATGATGGAAATGTAAGTTTAAATCGCAATTTTCCATTAAAAGAAATCGGATAGGTTACTTCGTCTAAAACGAGATACTCGGAATTCACTCTAGGCCAATCAGCATTAATCACCAATCCCTCCCCGCCAATTTCTTTCCACAATGTTTCAGCCAAATGTGGCGCATAGGGGCTCAGCAATGTTACAAGTGGCCGAAGACCTGAAAATGTGCACGTGTCGTCGAGATCGTTGAGTTCGTTCACTGCGATCATTAAAGCGCTGACCACAGTGTTAAACGCATAGCGTTCAAGATCAGCAGTCACCTTCTCTATGGTTTGGTGAACGATTCGAAGTTCAGCTTTCGAAGCTGGGACATCTTGAGATGCACCTGCAAGCCTCTTGAACTTACGTAGGAAATTGTGAACCCCTGAAATACCTTTCGTGTCCCAGGGTTTAGATTGAGTCAGAGGCCCTAAGAACATCTCATAACACCTGAGGGTGTCCGCACCGTACTTTTCGACAAGCTCGTCAGGGGTTTGGACGTTGTATTTCGATTTTGACATCTTCTCAATTTCATGCCCACATGTGTAAGTCCCCTCGTCAGTTAGAATAAACTCGGCGTTGGCGAACTCAGGTCTCCAAGCGCGAAAGCCTTCAAGATCTAATTTGTCATTCTCCACGAGTGAGATATCGACGTGTAATCTTTGTGTTTTATGAGATTTTTTCAGTTCGGATGTTACAAATTTCGAGGTTCCTTGAATGCGATATACAAAACTTGATCGCCCGAGAATCATACCTTGGTTGACCATTGTTTTGAAAGGTTCATCGAATGGTATTTGGTCTATGTCGTATAAAAATTTGGTCCAAAACCGTGAGTATAACAAGTGCCCAGTCGTATGTTCAGCACCTCCCACATAAAGATCTACTTGTCCCCAATAATCAATCTTTTCCCGAGCGCAGAACTCTTGATCGTTGTGTGGATCCATATACCTGAGGAAATACCAAGATGATCCAGCCCATCCCGGCATTGTATTTGTCTCCATTCGATCGCCTTCAAAGACTTTCCAATCCTCTTTTTTTGCGCGTGCCAATGGTGGCTCACCATCTTCAGTAGGCAGGTAGGCGTCAACTTTTGGAAGTGTAATCGTTTCATCTTTGATTAGCCTTGGGATGTCACCTTCGTAACAAATAGGGAAGGGCTCCCCCCAGTAGCGTTGCCTTGAGAACACTGCATCCCTGAGTCGGTAGTTTATTCTTCGTTCTCCAATTCCCTTTTCTATAAGCATGTCTATCGCTGCGGGGATCGCTGTTTTTTTTGCGCGACCGTTCAGGTTGCCAGAATTTTTTAATTTTGCATTTTCATCAGTACACACTGCTTGTTCGGTATCGAAACCATCAAAAATAGAGGGGATATCTATGGAAAAATGTTTTGCAAACTTCCAATCTCTCTCATCTCCTGCTGGAACAGCCATAATCGCTCCTGTCCCATATCCTGCCAGCACGTAGTCTGCGATATAAACTGGAACTTCATTTCCGGTTAACGGATGTATCACATGTCCGCCAAGTGCGATTCCGGTAATTTCTTTTTCTCCCTGGCGCTCACGTTCACTTTTACGAGAAGCAGCCAAAACGTATTCTTCGACGTCTTTCTTTTGCTCATTTGATGTGAACACTGACACGAGTTCATGTTCTGGGGCGAGGACCATAAAACTCACGCCGAAAATTGTGTCGGGGCGCGTTGTAAAAACTTCTATAACAGAATGACTCGCCTTGCCTGCGCCAGAAAACCTTAGGGAAGCTCCCTCAGAACGACCGACCCAATTTTTTTGGGCCTCTTTTATGCTGTCTGTCCAATTTAAATCGTCAAGCGCTGAGATCAACCGATCTGCATAGGCTGAAATGCGCATCATCCACTGTCGCATACGCTTTCTCTCAACAGGATGTCCGCCTCTTTCTGACAGGCCGTCCTTGACTTCGTCGTTTGCCAAAACAGTTCCCAATTCGGCGCACCAATTCACTTCCGAATCAGCCAAATAGGCAAGACGGAAATGCATTAGAATCCCCTCCTGTGCCTCCTCAGACATTGAATTCCAGTCTGTAGAGGTAAAGTCCCCTGAAAAGTGTTCCCCAAAATGTGGGTAGCTGCTGCGTTCTAGATGCTTCCACCACTCATCATCACAAGCTGGCATGACTGAATAGGTGCCGTTTTTTGAAAATGCGTCTTTTAATTCAGAAATATTTTTCGCTTTTCCGCTTTCAGTGTCGTACCAACTTTCGAAAATCATCCCAAAAATCCATTGTGTCCATCTGTAATAGGAGGGGTCAGATGTTCTCAGTTCCCGACTCCAATCAAATGAAAACCCGATTTGTTTCATTTGATCGCGGTAGCGACTGATATTCGTTTCTGTGGTGATTGATGGATGTTGACCTGTCGCAATTGCATACTGCTCAGCAGGTAGACCAAAGCTGTCAAATCCCATGGGGTGAAGCACATTGAATCCACGGTGACGCTTGTACCGTGCGATAATATCTGATGCGATATATCCCAGCGGATGTCCGACGTGAAGTCCCGCACCCGAAGGGTAGGGGAACATATCTAAAGCATAAAACTTAGGCTTTCCCGAAGTTTCATCTACTTTGTAGGAATTGTTAGAATTCCATACTTCTTGCCAATGCTTTTCTATGCTGCGAAAATCGTATTCCATATTGACGCGTAAAGTTAATCCTTCGTACTCAATTCTCACTCAATTTGAATGATGGAGGCAACCACACTTTACTTCAGACGTCAAATCATTGAATGTATATGACACGTACACCACAAACTGTGCACAGCATGGTTAAGTCCGTTCTTTGGCGAGTTCCTTCTAACGGCACTAAAAAAGAGGTTTTCTTAACTTTTGACGACGGCCCCCATCCCCACCTTACGCCATGGGTGATCGAACTGTTAAAGGAGCATGGCGATTTAAAGGCGACTTTTTTCTGCGTTGGAAACCAAGCGGCAAAACATCCAGAAATTGTTAAGAATATAAGATCTGCTGGACATGAAGTGGCGAATCACAGCCAAGGACATGAGAGTGGCTGGTCAACCTCAAATAAATCTTATTTAAGGAGTTATTTAGAATGTGAAGAAGAGTTAGGTGTCACAAGCAGGTTCCGACCTCCATATGGCCGCATTACTCCTAATCAAGCTCGCGCACTCTCTTCACGTACTCAAGTTGTCATGTGGGATGTGCTTTCAGGAGATTTCGACAGATCTCGATCTGGAGGAGATTGTTTAAAATCGTTACAGAAACTCACTCGCCCTGGTTCAATTGTCGTTTTTCACGACAGCGAAAAAGCGGCCCCCAGATTACTTTATGCACTTCCCGAATATCTCAAATGGCTTAAAAAGGAGGGGTATACTGTTCAGGCACTTCCCGAAAAAACAGAAATAAAGTCAACGAAATGGAGTGGTGGACATGCTTCTCAAGCGAAAGTAGGTCTCACAGACAGTCTCTAAAAGAATCTCTTTTAATTTTCGGACGCTTCACGCAACATCTTCAGCTTCGCTTTCATTTCATCAATTTCGCGCTTGTAGCTTTTGATTGACTTTTCTGCTTGATCCCGAATGGATTGCGCTCCCTTTCCTGTGAAACGTTCCATATTTTCTTCGGTCTGAATGATTCTCGTATTCAAACGACTGATCTTATCACGAAGAATAGATTGCTCACGTCTCAAGCCACCATCACCTCCTCGAGTGTCACCTTTGGTGAGGCGATTGATATGGTTTTGATAACTGGCAACCGAACGTTCAGACTTCTGAGCACTTAACGCGTCGTAGTGCTTGTCCATTGCTTTTGTGAAACGATCAGAGATTTGTTCAAAGACCTTGCGAGGTACGAATCCGACTTTTCTCCACTCAGTAGAAAATGTTTTTAATGTGTTTAAGTCTTCAGAGCGGTTCTCTGTCACCTTAAATCCTTCTACTTTCTCCAAGAGCGCATTTTTCAGGATTAAGTTTGCTTTCTCTTCTTTATTCCTTTCAGCGAATTGTTCTTTTTTTGCTTTAAAAAAGACATCCTGAGCTTTATGAAACCGTCGCCACAGTCGATGTTCGTCTCCAGGAGAGCATGAACCGCACGCTTTCCAAGACTTCTGAAGTTGTAACATTGTCAGTGTGGTGTCCTTCCAATCCGTACTTTCTTTCAGTGCCTCAGCCTTCTCACAAAGTTCAATTTTCGCCTTTTTCACCTCTACCCCTTCCGCTTTCATCTTGTCGTAAAAGACCTGTCTTTTCTCGAAGAATACATCAGAAAGTTCTCGGAATTGCTTCCACAAAGATTCGTTGTGCTCTTTTCCTGCAAACCCAATCTCTTTCCACTTACCCTGCATTTCAATCACCTTTTTGGTGCCCCCTTGCCAAGCCTTAGCGTTCCCTTCGACCTCTTCAGTGAGTAGGGTCCTCAAATTTTCGATGACAGCTTCTTTGGCCACCTTATGTTCCACAAAACCTTCACGAATTTTATCGTAATGCGCCTTCACTTCATCAAAGACGGGGCGTGTGATGCTGAAAAACGTATCTGCCATCTCTTGATAGGTTTCCCTCGGCGAAGGACCGACATCAAGCCACTGTTTTTGTAAATCACGTGCAGCCTTTTCTCTCTCTTTGAGATTTTCAATGGCTGTCAGTGCTTTGGCTTTTTCTGTAAGATCTAACTTCTTCTTGTTGTTGATCTGTAAATCGTGATCTTGAAGTTGCTTGTAAATATTGATGTTGTAGAAAAACTCATCTCTAAGGCGATGATACTCATCATGCACATCTTTGTATTTGTCACCCGGGACATCACCAACCTTTTCCCACTTCTCTCTGACTTCATTGAAAGAACTGAACGCTTTTCCAATATTCTCCTCCTCTTGTATGACTGACCTCAGTTCCGCGAGCAACCCTTCTTTTAAGGTGAGATTCGACCTCTGTTCTTCGCCTATTTGGGCCTTCCAAGCTTTCTCTCGTTCTTTATACTGCTTTGAAAGTTCCTCAAACAAAGCGTCGTCTTCAGAAGGCTTGTAAAGGAAAGAATCATCAATTTCGTGCTCCTCTTTTTCCCAGGCATCACGTTGACGCCTTACTTCATCTTGAGTGAGAGCATGGAAGGATTGTATGGCACTGCGCACATCTTTTCGGATGGCTTCCAGATCCTCGTTGCCGAGTAAATCCTGGATACGTTGCAAAAGTTCAGACCGCATAACGGATATAAAATGGGTGTAATTAGTTTTGCAAATATCGTAAATCTCAACCACCTTGCGCTTTAATATTCATTCTATATCGTCGAATAAAACAGTTAAGCATTGAATTGGAAGGAAAAAACAAGACGTTGGTGTGCCCGTTCTGAACGTTCACGAGGGGAGGTGTTGAAACGTTTGTCAGAACTTGATGTCCCCTCCTCTGAAGCCGAAGAATACCTTTCTTTACTTGAGTCTACGGACTTTGTCAACCAAACACGTTTTATGAGTGCCTTCACGCACGATCATTTTGTACTCAAGAATTGGGGCCCGTTAAAAATAAAAGAGGGCTTGTTTTTAAAGGGGTGTTCTTCGGGTGAAATTTCTTCAACTTTAATGCCATTTACGCCTTTAATTATCAAGGAAAAGCTAGTTGAAGTCATTTCCATTCGTCAAAAAACAGAGCCTTTCGAACGTCAATCGAATAAACCGCGTTTAATCAGATATCTGCAATCAAGAGGATTCCCTTTAGAACTCATCATGGAGGTCTTAGACTCCTCATCTTAAGTTAGCTACTTTTGTGACATGCTTACTATTGATTCTATCGAAGCGCTTTCTACTCGTGTCGATGCCCTTAAGGGTTACTTAAACATTGAACAAAAGAGAATTGAAGTTATGGATGATGAGAAGCAAACTCAAGATCCTGACTTTTGGAATGATTCCAAGAACGCTGAACAGGTCATGAAACAAATCCGTTCAAAGAAATCCTGGGTGATCAAGTTTGACGATTGTGCTTCAAAGGTTGAGGATTTGCATGTTCTGTTTGAGTTCATGAAAGCAGGTGAAGAAGATCCTGCAGAAGTAGATGCGGCTTATCAATCATCTTTGGTGGTCATCGAGGACCTCGAATTTCAAAACATGCTTTCGGCCGAAGAAGATTCACTTAATGCCGTGATGCAGATTACTTCAGGTGCTGGTGGAACTGAATCATGCGATTGGGCATCAATGCTGATGAGGATGTACAGGATGTATGGCGATAAGGCAGGATTTAAGGTCCGTGAACTTCAGCTTCAAGAGGGCGACCCCGCTGGCATTAAGCAAGTGACCCTAGAATTTGAAGGGGAGTTCGCTTATGGAATGCTTAAAGGTGAAAATGGGGTTCACCGTCTCGTGCGGATTTCACCCTTTGATTCCCAAGCGCGTCGCCACACATCTTTTGCCTCAGTTTACGTGTACCCTCTCGTAGATGATTCTATAGAAATTACGATTAATCCAGCTGATATTACGTGGGATACTTTCCGTTCAGGTGGTGCGGGAGGCCAAAACGTAAACAAGGTCGAAACAGGTGTCAGAGTCCGACACGCTCCTACAGGGATTGTCATTGAAAACACAGAAACCAGATCTCAACTTGGCAACAGAGAGAAAGCGTTGCAACTTCTAAAATCTCAACTTTTTGAACTCGAACGATCCCGTCTCAACGAAGCGCGCGACGAAATTGAAGCCGGAAAAATGAAAATAGAGTGGGGTTCGCAGATTCGTTCTTACGTCATGCAGCCATATAAAATGGTGAAAGACGTTCGCACAGGCTTTGAAACATCCAATGTCGATGCCATGATGAATGGAGACATTGACGGATTCCTCAAGGCTTACCTTATGAAGGCTGGCGCAGCATCAAACATCGATAAAGTATAACAGCATTTCCCACTAAATAAACGTCACTACGATAAACATCATGTCAGATTTCCGCATTGAAAAAGACACGCTCGGAGAAGTAAAAGTACCGTCTCATGTACTTTGGGGCGCACAAACAGAACGTTCACGCAACAACTTCCGCATAGGCCCTTCCTCTTCTATGCCACTCGAGATCGTGTATGCTTTCGCCCATCTTAAACGTGCGGCCGCAATCACCAACTGCGAGTGTGGCATTTTATCTGAAGAAACCAGAGACCTAATTTCTACCGCATGTGGTGAAATTCTTGACGGAAAGCACGACAATCAGTTTCCTCTTGTTGTTTGGCAAACAGGTTCCGGCACGCAGTCAAATATGAATGTGAATGAAGTTATCGCCAACAGATGCCATCAACTTTCAGGCGGCACGCTTGGAACGGGCACGCGCCCAGTTCATCCCAATGACGATGTAAATAAGAGTCAATCTTCGAATGACACATTTCCAACGGCGATGCATATCGCGGCGTATTCGTTGATTGTAGAGAACACCTTGCCAGGCATACAAATACTTCGCGATGCCCTTGCGGCGAAATCAAAAGCGTTCGATTCGATTGTGAAAATCGGGCGCACCCATCTGATGGACGCAACGCCTCTGACGCTCGGTCAGGAATTTTCAGGATATGTGGCCCAATTGGACTATGGTATGCGTGCGCTTCGCTCCTCATTGACACATCTTTCCGAGCTCGCTTTAGGAGGGACAGCTGTTGGAACAGGGATCAATACGCCTTCTGGCTATTCTGAAACTGTTGCTGCTCACATTGCGTCATCGACGACGCACCCCTTTGTAACTGCACCTAACAAGTTTGAAGCGCTTGCCGCCCACGATGCGGTTGTAGAGTCTCATGGAGCACTCCGCCAGCTTGCGGTCTCCCTGAATAAGATTGCCAACGACATCAGAATGATGGGCTCGGGTCCTCGCTCAGCAATCGGTGAACTACAACTTCCAGCAAACGAGCCAGGTTCTTCGATTATGCCTGGAAAAGTAAACCCCACCCAATGCGAAGCGATCACCATGGTGTGTGCTCAAGTGCTGGGGAACGATGTTGCGATTGTTGTGGGCGGAACCCAAGGTCATTATGAACTCAATGTATTCAAGCCTATGATGGCACGAAACATCCTAGAATCTGCGAGACTACTTGGCGACAGTGCACGTTCTTTTGCAAAGAATTGTGTTGAAGGCATCACGGCGAACGAATCTCGTATCTCCGAACTTGTCGAGAACAGCCTGATGCTCGTCACGGCCCTCAACACAAAAATCGGCTACTATAAATCGGCTGAAATCGCTGGTAAAGCACATGCAGAAGGCACAACCCTTCGTGAAGCGGCACTTTCGCTGGGCTACCTCACTGGAGAAGAATATGATGCTTGGGTCGTTCCTGGAAATATGATCGGCAATACGTAAGGTATTGAGTCGGACTATTTATTTCCCTCGTTCAATTCACCCACGAGATCTTTCACCCACTGTTCGTCAGATTTAGGACAAACCAGCAACGCATCAGGGGTATCAACAACGATAAAGTCCTTAAGCCCCCTGATGGCGATCAGTTTGTTGTCATCTGATACGACGATGTTTCCAGATGATTCAGATGAATATAAATGTGTTCCACTGGAACTGTTTCCGTTTGAATCGGTTCCTAAATGGTTTGAAATAGACGTCCATGTTCCGAGATCAGACCAGCCAAATTCGCAAGTAATCACGCGAACTTCGGATGATTTTTCGAGAATTCCGTAGTCGATAGATATTGATTCACATTTGTCGTAAATCGCATCGACCTCACCGGGTTTTCCCCAAAGTTTCGCACCACTAAAAGCTTCTGACAATACGCGGAGGTGAGTTGAGAAGGATTCTGAGATGCTTTTTAAAGACCACACAAAAATGCCACTGTTCCAACAATAGTCACCCTGGGAAAGAAAGGATTTGGCAGTTTCGAGATCCGGTTTTTCAGTAAATCTCTCTACCTGTGCGATGTCATTTTTACCAGAGTATTTAATATACCCGTATCCGGTATCGGGGCGTGTTGGCTTTATTCCAAGAGTGATCAAGGATGACGTTGAACATGCATTTGTAAGGGCCATTGAAATGATGCGCTCAAATTCTGAAGCATCTAGGATGAGGTGGTCTGAAGGAGCGACAATGATTCCAATTTCGGAAGGATCTGTTTCGGACGGCATGCGGTTGGCAATCACAGCATTTGCATATGCGATACACGGCGCGGTATTGCGCATGTGGGGTTCACAGAGAATGTTTGCGGAGGGGATTAAAGGCAGGTGACTTTCAACTTGAGCGCGGTAACGCTCATTTGTCACGACGAGAATATTTGAAGGGGGAACAACCTTAGAAAGTCTTGAGTACGTCATCTGGATAAGCGATTGTCCAGTGCCTAGAATATCAAGAAATTGTTTGGGTTTAGAAGTTCTAGACATCGGCCAAAACCTGCTACCTATTCCTCCCGCCATGATGATGGCAAATGTATTTTCGGGCTTATTCATGATTGTCAATGTCGACACACCCATAAGCATCACATGTCCCGCAGCCCTTCGTCGATGCGCATCCACTTAATAACGTGAGCGATGAAACGAGAACAAAAGTGCATAACAAAATATGATTGACAAGTCGTTTATTCATGGGGTGAAGTTAGGAATAGTTACGTGTACCTTAGCGCTGTGGGCATCATCTTTAACATAGGAAGATATACGCGGTTTATGGCCACAGTATTGCATAGACCCGAAAAAGGCAAGATTTTTCGTCGACAATTGGTGAAAGAAATGTCAATAATAGGTATTGAAAGCATAGGGATTGTGGCGCTTTTGAGTGTTTTCATGGGAGCCGTAATGTGCTTGCAGACCGCCCATCAGATCAGTGGTTGGATCCCAGTTTATACGATAGGTTTTACGGTACGCCAAACCATGATTTTAGAGTTTTCGCCGACACTTATTCCTGTTATTCTGGCAGGAAAGATTGGCTCAAACATTGCTTCACAGCTCGGTACAATGCGTGTGACAGAACAGATTGATGCACTCGAAATCATGGGGGTGAATAGTGCCGGATTTCTTGTTTTACCTAAGATCATCGCGGGTTTTATATGTATTCCAGTCCTCGTCATAATGAGCATGGCATTGGGCGTGTCATCTGGCGCAGTTATAGCCCTTATCACGGGGGTGAGCAGTATGGCAGACTTCGAGTATGGTCTCCAAGTAGACTTTGCCTCATACGATGTCGTTTACGCATTGATTAAGACCACTATTTTTGCCTTGATCATGACCTCTGTCTCCGCCTATCACGGATACTTTACCTCTGGTGGTGCGATAGAAGTTGCGAAATCGAGTACCAAGGCGGTGGTATATAGTGTCGTTATCATCATGCTTACAAACCTCGTTCTCACAAAACTTCTTCTTACATAATTTCTCAGCTTGATTGAAGT
The DNA here is from genome assembly GCA_905480095.1 of uncultured Flavobacteriales bacterium. Taxonomy (GTDB): domain Bacteria; phylum Bacteroidota; class Bacteroidia; order Flavobacteriales_D; family Sanyastnellaceae; genus UBA974. The sequence continues at coordinate 27,793 of CAJQPF010000040.1, read as the reverse complement.
AAAAAACATATCAAAATCGTTTGGAGGCACTCACGTTTTAAAAGATGTGAGCGCGACGTTCGAAAAAGGCAAGGTCAACTTTATCATAGGAAGATCCGGTTCAGGCAAAAGTGTCCTTACCAAGTGTACAGTAGGATTGCTAGAGCCAGATTTAGGCCATGTATTTTTTGATGGACGTGACTTTACTGTAATGAACAGAAAGGAACGAAAAGAGATTAGAAAAGAAATAGGAATGTTATTTCAAGGCGGGGCATTGTTTGACTCAATGACAGTTTCTGAAAACATCAAATTCCCGCTAAAGATGTTCAGTGATATGGACGAGGCAAGCATGTCTGCCAGAGTCCAAGATTGTTTGTCGCGCGTTGAACTTGAAGGCCAGGGAGATAAGTTTCCTGCAGAACTGAGTGGCGGAATGCAAAAGAGAGTAGGGATCGCTCGTGCCATCTCAATGAATCCTAAATATCTTTTTTGCGACGAACCCAACTCTGGTTTGGACCCCCAAACCGCAATTGTCATTGACAATTTGATCTTGGATATTACGAATGAATATGGCATGACGACTGTTGTTGTAAGCCACGATATGAACAGCGTCATTGAAGCTTCAGATACGATACACTTTATCCACAATGGGGAGATTGCTTTCAAAGGTGACAATGCTGACATGATGGTCTCGGATTCGCAAACGCTCAATGACTTTATATATGCCTCCAAATTGATGCAAAAACTGAGAGATACTTCTCCTTATAAAAACAAATGAAGTATCAACCAGAAAGGGTCTCACCACAAGATATGCTTAAGCGCAGTCATGACTTCCTTGAGAAAATGAAAACCCGTCGCAGTGTTCGACAATTCTCTTCGGATGATGTTCCCATGGATGCTGTTATCAACTGCATCGCCGCTGCCGGCACCGCTCCCTCAGGCGCACACAAACAACCATGGTCATTCTGTTTGGTCACAGATCCTGAGATTCGAAAGAGAATTAGAGTTGCTGCTGAAGCGGAGGAGTATAAAAACTACAATGGAAGAATGAGTCAAGAGTGGATGAAGGATTTGGAGCCCTTCGACACAAACGAAATCAAGCCATTTATTGAAGATGCACCGGGATTAATTGTTGTATTCAAGCACTCATATGGGACTGGTCAATCGGGGAAATCTCAAAATTACTATGTCAATGAGAGTGTGGGAATTGCGGTGGGGATTTTGTTAACAGCGCTTCATGAAATCGGTCTTGTTGCGTTAACTCATACACCCTCGCCGATGAAGTTTCTCGCTGAAATATTAGAGAGGCCTGAGAATGAACGGGCGTATTTAAATATTCCCTTTGGCTTTCCATCAGACAATTGTGAAGTGCCCAACTTAAATCGCAAGGACATCAACGATATTATGATTAAATATTCGTGAATATGACGTCAAGACATGAATGTTCTGAGGGCGTTTAGGGTTGATTTCTATGGGTTTGATATTTGTATTATCATCTTTTTGGTTAAAACTTTCTTGTTATTGTTGCTTTAGGGTGAACTATTGGGTTAGTTTTGCCTCAAATTGAACACTATTATTATGTCTGAAATCAGTGAAAAAGTAACAGCTATCATCGTTGATAAGCTAGGGTTGGAAGCAGGAGAAGTAACGCTAGAGGCAAGCTTCACAAACGATTTAGGTGCCGATTCTCTCGACACAGTAGAACTCATTATGGAGTTTGAGAAAGAATTTAATATCGCAATTCCTGACGATCAAGCTGAGAATATCAGCACTGTCGGACAAGCGGTGGAGCATATAGAGAAAGCGACTAAGTAAGCCTTTGGCATTCGTCTATGGAACTTAAACGTGTAGTTGTAACAGGTTTAGGGGCGTTAACGCCTCTAGGCAATGACCCCGTATCTTTCTGGAACAATTTAGTTGACGGCGTGAGCGGGGCTGCTGAAATTACACGTTTTGATGCCTCAAAATTCAAAACCAGATTCGCATGTGAGGTCAAAGGGTTTGACCCCCTTGAACATATACATCGCCGCGACTCTAGAAGAATGGATCTCTACAGTCAGTATGCTGTAGTGAGTTCGAAACAGGCGCTTGACGATGCAGGAATTGTCTGTGAAGACATCACATTTGAAGCTGGTTCCGAAGAAGAATTAAGCAATGCCGAAAAGTTTAGGGTTAACCCAGACAGAGCCGGAGTAATCTGGGGCTCAGGGGTTGGAGGCTTTCAAAGCTTTATGGATGAAGCCAAAAACTACTATCAGGGAGACGGAACACCTCGTTTTTCCCCCTTCTTTATTCCGATGATGATTCCAGATATTGCAGCTGGACACATAAGTATCAGAAACGGATTTCGTGGACCCAACTATGCAACAGTAAGTGCTTGCGCCAGTTCTACTCACGCTTTAATTGATTCATTCAATCTGATTCGATTAGGCAAAGCAGATATTATGGTCACGGGTGGTTCAGAAGCTGCTGTTACGGAAGGAGGAATAGGTGGGTTTAACGCTCTCAAAGCGCTGTCTACTCGAAACGATGATGCCAAACGCGCCTCACGACCTTTCGATAAAACGCGTGATGGGTTTGTCCTAGGAGAAGGTGCTGGAGCGATTATTCTCGAATCTCTTGAACACGCTCAAGCGAGAGGCGCAAAAATTTATTGCGAAATGGTAGGTGGTGGAATGAGTGCAGATGCGCATCACATTACAGCGCCTCACCCTGAGGGGCTAGGCGCTACAAACGTCATGCGGGCGACCCTTGAAGATGCAGGAATGAACCCTGAAGAGGTAGACTACGTGAACGTTCACGGCACATCTACACCCTTGGGAGATATCGCTGAAACCCAAGCCATTCAAAAAGTGTTTGGGGATGCTGCGTATAAACTAAGTATTTCGTCAACAAAGTCGATGACAGGACATCTGCTCGGTGCCGCAGGTGCCATAGAGGCGATGGCATGTATTCTGGCGATTGAACATGGAATTATTCCTCCCACGATTAATTTTGAACATGAAGACGAAGGTTTAGATCCCAAGCTTGATTTCACCTTTAATAAAGCACGACATCGTACTGTAGGCGCTGCACTGTCAAACACATTCGGTTTCGGAGGACACAATGCTTCTGTATTGTTTAAGAAATTCGCCGGCTAGGAAAGCAGATCCAAGGGACCTAATGCAACTGCTTCGCCGATTTTTAGAAAATGATCCCTCGGCCAGTCTTATCAAAAAATTGGTGCGGCATCATTTTGGGCTTCGCGTCAAAAACATCTCTTACTACAAAGAAGCTTTCAGGCATTCCTCTATTTTAGATGGAGATTATTCTGGGATGAAGAGCAATGAACGTCTTGAGTTTCTTGGAGATGCGGTGCTTGACCTTAGTGTTGCGGCATATTTGTATGACAAGGATCCTGAAGCACAAGAGGGCCTTCTTACACAGCGCAAGTCAAAGATTGTAAGCAGAAAAAACATTAATTTATTGGGAGAGTTTATAGATCTAGAGGGCTTGTTAGAAGTGAAGATGCGACGTGAAGATATCAGACCTACAATGGTGGGCAACGCAATGGAGGCTCTAATAGGCGCATTGTATTTGGACTTTGGTTATGTTCAAACAAATAAAGCCCTGATCAACCTCTTAAAACGCTTTGGTTTAGACGAGAAAATCCATGAAACCACGGATTTTAAAAGTCAACTTCATCATTGGGCTCAAAAACAACGAGTTACCCTAACATACAATGTTGTCAAAGCGTTTATTGTTGATGGTGAAAATGCGTATGAAGTGGAGGTTTTTGCGGATGATTCTTGTATTGGGTCTGGGACGGGCCGGTCTAAGAAAATTGCGGAACGCGAAGCATCTAGAATGGGTTGGAAGCATGTATTTATGGAAGAAGAATCCAAAGAACCAAGTGATAATTCATAACGACCGATTATCTTCGTGCCCATGGCAAAGCTTCAACTCGATATGGAAATTGAGTGTGACTTCGATCTTTTAGGGATGGGGTCACATGTGGGAAGTCATCGTATGGCATGGGAATTAAATCGAATCTTTGGATGGAATTTAGCGTTCGATAGAGAGATTGAGTCAAAAATCAAGAATATTGTAACAAGACACATCGTGTTGCGATATTGTAATGAAGAAGAAGGTTTGGATATTGCGTTAATTCTAAACCGTGTCCCTGAGGGGGTTTTAGCACCTGGCGCTTCTTCTTTAGATTATTTACTTAGATTAGGCCATGGCATTATGGCGTCAGAAAATGTCATTAACAGAATTAGAAATTCGAACCTTGTTACAATGGTAACTTTTTTGAATCCTGAGAAATCAGGTGCTTTAGAGGCGATGTTTGAACTAGATATATATACAGAATGAATAAGCAATCATTATTTCCAAGTAAACTCACAAAAATTATAGCGACAATCGGTCCTGCGACATCTTCTCCAGAGATGCTAGAGCAACTGTTGCTGGCCGGGATGAATGTTGTGAGAATAAACTCCTCTCATGGAGATCATAAGGCTCACAAGGAAGTGATTACGAACATCCGTAAACTGGATAGAGATCTGAACACAAGCACGGCTATTTTAATTGATCTTCAAGGTCCCAAGCTTAGGGTGGGTGAAATCGAGGGTGGCCAAACAGAGCTTGTTGAAAGCAACCAGCTCGTCATCAAAGTAGGCGCTGGAGAAGGGACAGATAAAGTCCTTTATACCGACTATGAACAATTTGCAGAAGATGTAAAAGCAGGTGAGCCCATCTTACTCGACGACGGAAAGCTCCGACTTGAAGTCATTTCAACTGACGGAAAATCAGAAGTTATTTGTAAAGTCATTCACGGCGGAAATCTAAGTTCACGAAAAGGATTAAACCTCCCCCAGACAAAGATTTCACTTCCCTGCATTACTAAGAAGGACGAAAAAGATCTTGCTTTTGCGCTCGAAGAAAATGTCGATTGGATAGGACTCTCATTTGTTCGGAGCGCCAGTGACATCAATGCGCTGAAAAGCATCATTAAAAAGCACAACAAGCATGCGAGGGTCGTGGCGAAAATTGAAAAGCCCGAAGCCATCATCGACTTAGATGCCATTTTAGAAGCAGCGGATGCGGTGATGATTGCCAGAGGGGACCTCGGCGTCGAAGTCCCCATGCAAGATGTTCCGCTTATTCAGAAGGACATCATTTCCAAATGTCTGACATTGGGGAGGCCGGTCATTGTGGCAACCCAAATGATGGAGAGCATGATAGAAAGCGCCACACCGACCAGGGCTGAGGTGAATGATGTTGCAAATGCGGTACTTGACGGTACAGATGCCGTGATGCTGTCTGCAGAAACGAGTGTTGGAAAATATCCAATACATGCAGTAAGGGCCATGACGCAAATCATCAATTCTATGGAAGCGAACAATCAAAAGCCTTTTAACGAACGGCCTCCGTATAACCCTGATGATGAGCGCTTTATCTCTGATTCAATTTGTTACAACGCTTGTCGCCTCGCCAGAAGGACGAAGGCCAGCGCAATCGTCACGATGACTTATTCGGGCTATACAGCTCAAAAAGTCAGCAGTCAGAGACCCAAAGCCACCATTTTCATGTTTACGTCTAACAGAGAAGTATTGAATCAAATGAATTTGGTTTGGGGGGTAAAGACGGTCTTTTACGAGAAGATGGTAAGCACAGATCACACGATTGCAGATATCAAGTATTTGTTATTTAAAGATGGCAATGTGAAAGAGGGTGATTTTGTAGTACATGTGGCCTCTATGCCTATTGCTGATACGGGGATGACGAATATGCTTAAACTCGTTCGGGTCTAAGCGCATTTCCTTAATTCAAGGGTGTTATCTTCGCAAAACCCAACAGTTATTTTGATGTCGAAAGGATTTCCAGAACGTGGTTCACTAAACCTCCCAAGCATTGCACAAGAAGTGCTTGAGATTTGGGAGCGCGAAAACACATTTCAGGCGAGCATAGATTCTCGCCCAGCCGACAACCCATATGTTTTTTATGAGGGTCCGCCTTCAGCAAATGGGATGCCCGGTATTCATCACGTCATGGGGCGTTCTATTAAAGATATTTTCTGTAGGTACGCCACACTCAAGGGGAAGCGAGTGGATAGAAAGGCCGGATGGGACACTCACGGTTTGCCTGTTGAACTCGGGGTAGAGAAGGAGTTAGGGATTACGAAGGAAGACATTGGAAAGAAAATTTCAGTCGAAGAATACAACAATGCATGCCGTAAGGCCGTCATGAAATACACTGGGGTTTGGAATGATCTCACAAAGAAAATGGGCTATTGGGTAGATATGGAATCTCCATATGTGACGTATGAAAACAAATACATTGAGTCTGTTTGGTGGCTTTTGTCAGAACTCTACAAGAAAAAACTGATTTATAAAGGGTATACGATTCAGCCCTATAGTCCCATGGCCGGAACAGGTTTGAGTTCTCATGAACTTAATCAGCCAGGCACATATCGCGACGTGATGGACACCACGGTCGTTGCTCAGTTTCGGGCAGACGAGGACAGCAGGAAAAAGGTGCTAGATCTCTGTGGGCAATCTGACTTGGGCGAATTGCCAGTAGATTTTTTGGCATGGACCACAACCCCATGGACTTTGCCTTCGAATACGGCGCTTACAGTTGGTTCAAAGATTGACTATGTTGTTGTCCGTACAAAAAACAGATATACAGATGCTGAAGGTTTCGTCATTCTTGCGGAAAACCTTTTAGAGAAACAATTTGCAAAAGGTCCTGAACACGATGTTGTGGGACGTTGTAAAGGGTCTGATTTGGTGGGGATGAAATACATCCAACTCATGAACTGGGCCACACCGATGGCGCATCCTGAAGACGCATTTCGAATTATTGCGGGAGATTTCGTGACGACTGAAGATGGAACGGGAATCGTTCATACTGCGCCAACGTTTGGCGCTGACGATGCAATGGTGGCCAAAGCTGCCGGTGTGCCGCCGATGCTTGTAGATGATGGAGCAGGTCATGGCGTTCCACTGGTTGATATGCAAGGGCGCATTAGAGAAGGTTATGGTCCATTTTCAGGCAGATTTGTAAAGAATGAATATTACAATGAGGGTGAGGCGCCAGAGAAATCTGTCGATGTAGAAATTGCGATTGATCTAAAAACGAGAGGACAAGCATTTAAAGTTGAGAAATATTCTCACAGCTATCCCCATTGTTGGAGAACAGATAAGCCGATTTTGTACTTCCCTCTTGATTCATGGTTTGTCAAAGCGACGGATGCAAAAAAACGGATGACCGAGTTGAATAAGACGATCAATTGGAAACCGGAGAGCACGGGAACTGGTAGATTTGGCAAGTGGCTTGAGAATCTAAATGATTGGAATTTAAGTCGTTCTAGATTTTGGGGCATTCCAATACCGATCTGGCGAACAGAGGATGGTTCTGAAGAAGTGTGTATTGGGTCCGTAGAAGAGTTGGCGATAAGATGTGAGGAATCAATGGAAGCAGGGCTTATGGTCTCCAATCCACTTGATAAGTTCAATGCGGGTGACATGTCAAAAGAGAACTACGCGTTGTTTGATTTACACAAGCATGTCGTGGATGAAATCGTTTTAAAAGCGTCAGACGGGTCTCCGATGACGCGTGAGTCAGATTTGATAGATGTTTGGTTTGATTCTGGCTCAATGCCTTATGCACAATGGCATTACCCGTTTGAAAACAAAGATAAAGTTGATCATGAGGGTGCTTATCCAGCTGATTTTATTGCTGAAGGCGTAGACCAAACCCGCGGTTGGTTCTATACGCTTCACGCCATTTCTACAATGGTGTTTGATAAAGTAGCGTATAAAAATGTCATCTCAAACGGTCTTGTTCTTGATAAGAATGGCGTAAAGATGTCCAAACGCCTGGGCAATGCGATAGATCCGTTTTCGACTTTGGAAAAGTATGGACCCGATGCGACCCGTTGGTATATGATCAGCAACGCACAACCTTGGGACAACCTGAAATTTGATCTTGAGGGCATTGGCGAGGTGACAAGAAAGTTTTTTGGGACGCTTCACAACACGTTTAATTTCTTTGCCTTGTATGCAAACATCGATGGTCTTACAGGACACGAGCCACAAATACCACACAATGAAAAACCTGAAATTGACAGATGGATTCTGTCTAGGATGCATACCGTTTCTAAATTGGTCGATCAGGCCTATAAAGATTTGGAACCGACTCGCGCGACCCGCATCCTGCAAAGTTTTGTCATTGACGACTTAAGTAACTGGTATGTACGTCTCAACCGTCAACGCTTCTGGAAGGGGTCTATGAACGCAGATAAGATCAGCGCATATCAAACGTTGTGTGACTGTCTACGTACCACATCTATATTAGGGTCTCCGGTCGCGCCATTCTTTATGGACAGACTCTATCGTGACTTGAATGAGGGGTTAGGCACATCGAATGAGGGAGCAAAAAATTCAGTCCACTTGGCCGATTTCCCAATTTCAGACGATGCAATCATAGATGGCGAGCTCGAACTAAGAATGGAACTTGCACGAAAACTATCGTCACAGGTTTTGAGTTTACGTAAACGCGAACGCATTCGAGTGAGACAACCCTTAAGACGAATTATGGTGCCTGTTCTTGATGAGATTTCTGCTTCACGTCTCTCAGCGATAGAAGATTTGATCAGATCTGAAGTCAATGTAAAAGAGGTCGAGATACTCCGAGATGGAGGAGGCATAGTTAAACGTATGAAGCCTGACTTTAAGGCCTTGGGGCCCAAACATGGGAAGCGCATGAAGGCGATTGCCGCTGCGGTCAATGCATTGCCTATTGAGGCAGTTGATCAGCTTGAGAAAGCAGGTCAATTAACAATCTCTCCGTCAGATGCGCTGGGAGATGTCGACATTATTCTGAGCGACGTTCAAATTTCGACGGAGGACATCCCTGGATGGCTTGTCTCTAGCGAAGGAGGGTTGACAGTTGCATTAGACATTACGATAGACGATAAACTTAGAGCCGAAGGCCTTTCAAGAGAATTGGTGAATAGAGTACAGAACGTTCGAAAAGACATCGGACTAGAGGTCACTGACAGAATAAAGTTGTCGATCAGTGCTGTGGAAAATATAAGCGTTCAGTTACAAGAAAATTTGGAGTATATTCGAACTCAAACTTTGGCGGAAAATGTCGATTGGCAAGACGATGCTGAGGCTGTTGAAATTGAACTTGATGAGGGCGTTAGTGTCAGAGTTCACGTTGTTAAAAATTAAAAAGCTGGTATTATGGCAGAAACAAAATACTCTGAAGCAGATCTTAATGAATTCAAGGAACTAATTATAAATAAATTGGCACTTGCCCAAGAGGATTTAGATCAGTTGCGTGCTTCGATGTCGCATAAAGACGACAACACAACAGAGGATACTGCTCCAACATTTAAAATGATGGAAGACGGATCTGAAACAATGAGTCGAGAGGAAACGGCTGCTTTGGCTGCAAGACAGGAAAAATTTATCCAAAATCTTCAGAATGCGCTTCTTAGAATTAAGAATAAAACATATGGTATTTGCCGCGTTACAGGGAAGTTAATTCCAAAAGAACGCCTTCGACTGGTACCGCACGCGACCCTTTCTATGGAAGCTAAGCAAAGACAATAACCGAAGATATTCTACGCTGAGATGCGAAAACAAATTTTCGGATGGGCCTTTCCGCTACTGATTGTAGTGCCTCTTCTGCTCATAGATCAACTCCTGAAAATATATATCAAGCTCAACTTCACAATTGGTGAGCGCGTCGATATTATTCCTGGTCTTATTGAATTCCAATTTATCGAAAATGATGGGATGGCCTTTGGTTGGGCACTTCCTGGAGTTGCTGGGAAACTCCTTTTAACGAGTTTTCGTCTCATTGCTTCTGTCGGAATTGGGGTTTATTTATATAAACTCATCGAAAGAAAATCCCACCCAGGTCTTTTGGTCAGTATCTCCATGATCTGGGCAGGTGCAATAGGAAACATTATTGACAGTGCAGTGTATGGGCGCTTATTCTCTCATTCGGGATGGGGGACTGTGGCCCATTTTGGAATGGAAGATGGATATGCACCGTGGCTTATGGCGAACGTTGTAGATATGTTCCACTTCACTGTTACCTGGCCATCTTGGATGCCGCAAATGATGGCAGGCGCAGAAGTGTTTCCACCCATTTGGAACGTGGCCGATGCCTCGATTTCAATCGCTGTAATTTGGATTATTCTGAATCAGAAGACGTTTTTTGCAAGCACATCTCAATCAAGCGAAGATGCCTAAATCAAGCTCAGCGTATAGTTATACGCCCTCTCCTTTTGCCTATCTGAGAAGATGCTCGAGAGAAGTACGTATTGGTGATTTGACGTTAGGTGGCGATGCGCCGATACGCATTCAGTCGATGACGACCACAAATACGCAAGATGTTTCAGCGAGTGTGGCGCAATGCGTCAGCATGATTAATGCGGGAAGCGAACTCGTACGGTTAACTGCGCCAAGCATCAAGGATTCAGATGCTTTGGAACACATCTCCAAGGACTTGAGAAAGCAAGGGCATGACACGCCCATTGTTGCGGATATCCACTTCACCCCAAACGCCGCATTGCGTGCTGCAGATTTTGTCGAAAAGGTGAGGGTTAATCCTGGGAATTATGCAGATAAAAAGAAATTTGACCACCACGAATACACGGATATATCTTATGCGCAAGAGCTCGAGCGAATCAAAGAAAAGTTTACGCCGCTCGTTCTGAAATGTAAAGAGCTGAAGCGCGTGATTCGAATAGGGACGAATCATGGATCACTTTCTGACAGGATTACAAGCCGATATGGCGATACGCCATTAGGAATGGTTGAGAGTGCGCTTGAGTTTTTAAGAATCGCAGAATCGTGTGAATTCTATGACATGGTCATTTCGATGAAATCTTCGAATACGATTGTGATGGTGCAGGCGTATCGACTTCTCGTGAAACGCATGGGAGAGGAAGGGATGAATTACCCTTTGCACCTTGGCGTTACAGAGGCTGGAGATGGTGAGGATGGTCGAATTAAGTCAGCGGTTGGAATAGGGACATTGCTTGAAGATGGAATCGGGGATACAATCCGAGTTTCGTTAACAGAGGCCCCTGAGAACGAGCTTCCTGTTGCCCGAGTTCTCGTCGATAAATATAAAAACCGCCAGACATCGGAAGGGATTCACGATATAGAACCTGTAGCGATTTCGGTCGATCCGTTTAATTATACACGTAGGGAAACAGACGGGGTAGGGACAATCGGAGGGAAAAGTGTCCCCATTGTTCTACAAACGATGACCAACAAAGCATCACTTGCGCCGATCAATCTGATGGGGGCGGGATATAGATACTCTGTTGTGGATGACAAGTGGAATATTTTGGACACTGCCTGTGATGCCATATTTACAGATTCGCAAGTTGTCCCGTTTAAGCTGCCGGGGACGCTTATGGTTTTAATGAATGGCGCAGATTGGGAAAAAAAGGCGCGTGGCATAGATGACGTGGAAAGACATTATCCAGTTTGGTCCATTGATGAATGGAATCAAGGAGGCTCTTGGCGTGACGGTTTGTTGCAGGAAAAGGGTGTCATTCACTTTATACGCGTCCAAAGAAAGGATTTGACCAAGGATTTGATAGACAGTTTCAGAAAAGGAGATGTCGTTCTGATTCTTGAGACCAATCAAATCAATGCCATGATTGATTTGAGGACTTCTGTCATGAGGCTCGATGAATTGGAGAGTAAAGTTCCTGTGATTCTTCACAGAAAACTTGATGGCTTAGATAAAGAACAATTCACGTTATTTCAGTCGACAGATTTGGGCGGAGTGTTGATTGATGGATTAGGTGATGGCGTTTGGGTGGACGGGGAAGGCGTGAGTTTGGTAGATAGAAACAACTTGGCATTTGGCATTTTGCAGGCCACGAGAACAAGAATTTCAAAAACTGAATACATCTCTTGTCCGAGCTGCGGAAGAACGCTCTTTGATTTGGAAGAAACCACGGCCAAAATCCGAAATGCAACGGGTCACCTTAAAGGTCTTAAAATTGGAATTATGGGCTGCATCGTGAATGGCCCTGGTGAGATGGCAGATGCAGATTATGGTTATGTCGGGACGGGCCCAGGGAAAATCACGCTCTACAGAGAGAGAGTCGTTGTGAAAAAGAACGTATCTGAAGCGGAGGGCGTGAAGGAATTAATTGAACTAATCAAGGGTGAGGGAGATTGGGTAGAACCTACCGATATTTCTAAATAACTTGAACGCTTCAACCATCAAAGCGATCGTGATTGGGAGCATTCCATATAACGATACGAGCAGGGTGGTGCGGGTGTTGTCTGAAGGTCAGGGAATGATTCCTTTGTGGGTCAGGACGGGGAAGAAATCTCCCAAAGCGATATGGCATCCCCTCTCTGCTGTGGAGCTTGCAAATTTCAGAAGGAAAAAGCAAGACGGTTTGGGGACTTTTTCAGAAGCATCAAGGGCATTGCCAGCCATTCATATCCTAAGTGATGCCAGAAGGTCAGCGGTTGCATTTTTCATCGCTGAAGTGCTAGATAAATCAATTTCTGAGGACGCACCTATGCCTGAGGTCTTTAAGCTGGTTTGGGAAACTGTGGAATTGTTAGAAACAGAAGATTCAGTGGCCAATCTTCACATCTATTTTTTGGCGAATTTGGTGCAAATTTTGGGATTAATGCCCGAAGAACTTGATGATGTCTCATCGATATCATCAGGGAGCTTGAATCTAGATTCTGGCGAATGGTCAGGTGTCCAAATGAACCTCTCGAAAGAGTCACATTATTTAAAGTCAAGTCTTGTGAAAAAAATGATGGGTATTCCGGGCATGAAGTTTGATATGATGCGGGAGTTAAGACTAGAGAAATCAGACAAAAAAGAACTTTTGTTAGGGATGGTGATGTTTATCCAACTGCACCATGCAGGTCTTAGAAAAATAAAATGTTACGATGTACTTGAGACAATATTTTCAAACTAGACTGACGTCAAACTTAAGGTTATTCTTTGGTTTTATGGTGCTGTCTGTAGGAATGTCTGCATCTGTTTATGCTCAAGAGGTTCGCGTTGTAAACGGTTCCATACCGATCCCTTTTGTATCGGTTGTGAATATTTCAACGTCGGAGCAGGTGATCTCTGATGCGGATGGACTTGTTTCCCTTCCTACAAGAAATCCATCGGACACGTTGATGTTTAGGAGTATGGGATATGAAATGCGAATGATTTTACCAGGAGAAATCATCGGAAAATTCTTGCGTATGGATGAGAGCCCATTCAGTTTAGAAGAGGTTCAGATCTTGTCAAATATAGTTCCCGATGCGGCAGATGATTTGGGGTTACACAGGGTCACTTCAATCGGTGCCTCGGCCATAGAAAATGGTTTGCCACCAGGCAATACAGCGGAGTTGTTGCAGAGTTCAGGTCAGATTCACGTGCAACAAAGTCAACAAGGAGGTGGGTCACCTGTGTTGAGAGGCTTCGAGGCAAACAGAGTGCTTTTGGTTGTGGACGGTGTGCGGATGAATAATGCAATTTACCGTTCAGGCCATCTTCAGAATATAATTACCGTAGACCCCAATACCCTAGAACAAATCCAAGTGATTATGGGGCCAAACAGTGTGAGGTTTGGCAGTGATGCATTAGGGGGAGTCGTCCACTTTAAGACAAAACGACCACGGTTCAGAAGCAATCCTTCTGAACCAAGTTATTCTGGATTGATTTCAGCACAATATAGATCGGTCAATAACGCCTACAATATTAATGCGAAAGCTGAGGCAGGAGGACCCAGATGGGGGACAGTCATATCGTTTAGTCAATCAGAATTTGGCGATTTATCTATGGGTTCATGGCGCGCACACGGTGACAGTACATGGGGGTTGGTACCATTCATCGCCACAAGAATCAATGGCGTAGACTCCTTAATTTCTAACCCTGACCCCAAAAAACAAAGTCCCACAGGTTACACGCAAAATGACTTCTTGCATAAATTAAGATTGGGCATACCGGGAGGTGCCATTGAAACCAACGTTCAGTACAGTAAGAGCTCAAACATCCCCAGGTTTGATAAGATCAATGACTTGTCAGGAGATGGCTTAAGATGGGCAGAATGGAATTATGGTCCTCAAGAAAGACTCATGACTGCTGTCACTTGGGAACAGTATTTGGGAATCCCCGGGTCGCTCCACACCACTTTTGCTTTTCAGAAGATTTCTGAATCTCGTATAAAACGACTCTTTGGATCTCCTTTTAGAACGGTGCAAGAAGAGAAAGTTGAGGTACTGTCCATGTCTTCTATTTGGAAATCATCGCCTTTCAGGGGTGACGGTTGGAAGTTTGAAGCGGGATTTGATGGACAATTAAACGCGGTTGAATCCACTGTCGAAGCCCAACACGCAGATGGGCTAGATATTGTTGACCCAGACTTTGGAGGTGCGCTTGTGACAAGATACCCGAATGCAGGCAGTAACATGCGCACGTTTGGGGCGTTTACTTCTGCAAAGAGATCGTTGGGGGAGAAAGAATTTCACTTCGGTTTGAGATATAGCTTTACTTCATTTGACGCGAGATACTTTCCCACAGCGTCTCTTCAGTTGCCCTTTTCAGAATTACAATCAGCAAATGGCGCTTTAACTGGGAGTATCGCCGCAGAGATACCTTTGGGAGCAAATGTGTCGTCTATTTCATCCCTGTCATCCGGATTTAGACACCCAAACATAGATGATGCAGCAAAGGTTAGAGAGAAAGGAGGATATGTGCTTGTGCCTAATGATTCGCTCAATGCGGAGTATTTATATAGCCTTGATGAAAGTATCACTTGGCGACATCCATCTTCAGGTTTATCCGTTTCTATTGCTGGGTTTGTCAGCCTTTGGACGGAAATAATTACCCCCGTTAATTCAACGCTAGATGGATTAGATTCATTAGAGGTTGATGGGGCGTTTTCTAGAATTCAGCGCAATGAAAATTCCGGGAACGCCATCATCAGAGGGTCAACTTTTGAAGTGAGCTATCCCATTGTGGATCACATTACTTTTAAAACTTCACTGAACTTTACCAAGGGATTTAGTTTGGAGTCTAACAATCCACCTCTTGCGCACATTCCCCCAACTTTTGGAAAAACATCGCTGGCCTATTCAAAAAACAAGTGGTCCCTAGAAGCTTACGCTTTATACAGTGGGGCAAAAAACATCGATGATTACGGTCCAGGGAGTACAGACAACATTCAAGAGGCTTTAGGACACGGGACGCCCTCTTGGTGGACACTTAATCTAGAGTCGCATATTCTAATGCATGCAAATCTTAATCTCCAGTTAGGGGTGTCGAATATTTTCGATTTGCACTACAAATCTTTTGCATCAGGCATTTCCGCTCCTGGTCGTGGTGCATATCTCACGCTCCATGCCATCTTCTAATTGTCTGTCACGACTTACCTTGCCACCATGCAGTTTTCAGAGGTTTTAGGCCAAACCCACATATCTTCTTTGCTACGCGAAGGCGCGAGATCTCACAAAATCGCTCATGCCCAACTCTTTGATGGGAGTGAGGGCTCTGGATCACTCGCTCTTGCAAGAGCATATGCCCAATATTTACACTGTGAAAACCCATCAGAAAGTGACTCTTGTGGAATATGCGATTCCTGTAAGGCACATCTGAACCTCCAACATCCTGATCTGCATTGGACCTTCCCCTTTTTCAAAAAAGACGGAAGTGGACGCTCAACGTCAGACCCATTTCAAATACTTTGGAGAGAGTGCATGCTTGAGTCGGGGTATATTGGATTAGAGGATTGGCTTTCAAAAATCGGAGCAGATAAAAAACAGTTGTTTATTTCTGTAGATGAAGCACTTGAGATTAATCGAAAATTAGGCCTTAAGTCTTTTTATGGCGGATTCAAAATTCTGATTTTCTGGTTGCCAGAAACGATGCGCGTTGACACCGCAAATAAATTGCTCAAACTGATCGAAGAGCCCACAGATAAAACAGTCATTTTATTTGTTTCGCAAAATTCTGACAGACTTCTTCCCACAATTCTGTCCCGACTTCAACGTATTCATATCCCAAGACTTACAGACGCAGAAGCTGCGGAAGGTATTGCGAAGGTTGCGGGGATTTCCTCCGAGAGTGCACTGGGGTGGGCCCATGTCACAGAGGGAAATATCTCTGCTGCTGTTCGACTCTCTAAATCTGGAGACGAAACGCCTGATTTGGAACTGTTCTCTGCCTGGATGCGTGCCTGTTGGGCCCGCGATGGAGTGGCACTACTAAAAGCGGCAAACGATTTCGCTTCTCCTGGTCGGGAATCACAAAAGCGGTTTTTAACCTATGCTTTACATATGGTACGTCAATGTATTTTAGGCAACTACGGCGCAGATTCATTGATTCGATTAACAAAAGGAGAAACAGTGTTTATATCGAAATTTCAGAGATTCATTCACGAGAAGAATGTTGTTTCATTGCGTGCTTTACTCGAAGATGCACACAAGGATATTTCTGGAAATGTCAATGCCAAAGTTGTTTTTTTTGATCTGAGTATTCAGGTTCATATGCGATTACGGACAGAGATCTAATAAAGAGGAAGCAAAGGCAAAATGCTGGACGTGAAAAACGTATCTTCGTTGCACGATGGGATGTAGTAGCTGTAGTTCAGGGGCCGATGGTCTGCCGAAAGGTTGTAAAAACAACGGAAGTTGTGGAACGTGTGGTACGGGTGGGAAAACTACATTTGATTGGCTTGAGGGCATTGCGCTCCCTGCAGGGACTTCACTATTTGATGTCGTTGAAGTTCGATTTAAAAACAACCGAAAAGGTTTTTTTAGACGCAAATCGAAAGACACTTATTACGTAGGAGATGTTGTTTCCATTGATTTAAATCCGGGCATTGACGTTGGAGTCGTTTCTCTAACAGGTGAATTGGTTCGGACACAGATGTCGATTAAAAAAGTGAGAGACGATCACGAAGTAAAGAAAATACTTCATAAGTCCACGAAAGAAGAAATAGAGATTTGGCAAAGTGCGAGGCAGAGAGAAGATGAAACGCGGCTGAAGTCAAGAGAGATTATAAAACGTCTCAAAATCCCTATGAAACTGACCGATGTCGAATTCCAAGGCGATGAGAAAAAGGCGACATTTTATTACATCGCTGAGGAACGCGTAGATTTCCGTGAGCTTGTGCGAGAACTCGCTGCAACGTTTAACATAAGGGTTGATATGCGTCAAATAGGTGCCCGTCAGGAGGCGGCAAGAGTAGGTGGTATCGGATCTTGTGGCAGGGAGCTTTGTTGTTCCACTTGGTTGACTGATTTCAGATCTGTATCCACCAGTTCAGCGCGATATCAGCAGATGGCCCTAAACCCAGTAAAATTGGCGGGGCAATGTGGGAAATTAAAGTGTTGTTTAAACTTTGAGTTGGACCAATATGTTGAAGCGGTGAATGATTTTCCATCTCCCAACACAAAAATTCAAGTCTCTAAAGGAAAAGCCGTTATTTTTAAGATGGACATTTTCAAACGAGTGGTTTACTTTTTGGAGCTTGGAGATAAAGGTGGGGGGCCCGTTCCTGTTCCGTTAGATCAAGCCAAACAACTGATTGCAAAATCTGACAAGGGTGAACGCATTGATTCACTCTCGCAATTTGCCATTCAAGAATTGCCTGATGCAGTCTCAAAGACTTACAGCAATGTTGTCGGTCAAGATGACCTTACTCGCTTTGACGTTAAAAAAAGAAAGAAGTCTAGGTCTGCGGGAAAGAAAATGGGCGGCAATCGAAATAAGAGAAAGGACCATAGAAGAGGCAGCCCCAAACCTAAATCTTCAAAGTAAACATGTTGCATCACCCCAAAGCAATATTCTATCTCACACTTGGGCTAATATGTTTTAATTCTTGTGGTGACCTTCCCATATCAAATAGCGCTGTAGAGATTGACCCTGATGGTTGGTTCGCCATTGACAACGCTTCATTTGAATGGGATATCGTGGATCTTGATTTGAAATATGATGCGTTTTTAGATATACGTCATAATTCCGACTATCCATATTCCAATCTCTATTTGTTTCTTGACTTCACATTCCCCAATGGCAATCAACGACGAGATACGCTGGCATGTCAACTTGCAGATGAAAGAGGCCGATGGTATGGTTCTGGCATAGGTGATATCATTGATCACAGGGTGTCGTTCCAAGAGAATTTTGAGTTTCCTCTAGATGGAAAATACCGATTGAAAGTGGTCCATGGAATGAGGCAAGATCCGTTGTCGGGTGTCACTGATATAGGCTTTAGGCTAGAGAAAAGTCAATGATCTCACTGACAACTATCATTCTTGTGTTGTATCTTAGTTCTCCCCGCAAGCAAACACCAACATAGTTTTAGATGTATTATAGCAATAGGTTTCTCATTTCAGCTGCTTTGGCGACCACGATAATGTTCTCTGCTTCATCGCAAGAATTGAAGAAATGTGGGATTCATGAAGCAACTGTAAGGACATTCGGCATGACTCCGGAAAGGCTCCAAAATCAGTCTCTTGCATTTTCGCAACTTGAACGGGAAACAGCGCTTTATCAAAATTCGGGAGCGCGCGATGAAGTTCTGACAATCCCTGTCGTATTTCACGTGATTCACAACAATGGTCCTGAGAATATTTCGTCAGCTCAAATTCACGATGCTCTAGAGGTTGTAAACAGGGACTTTAATGCATTGAACACGGATCTTGATCAAGTTGTGTCAGCGTTTGAGGATGTTATTGGGGATGTTCAGATACAATTTAAATTGGCCCGAAAGGATCCTAATGGCGTTTGTCACTCAGGCATAAATCGCATTGTGAGTCTTGAAACGTATGTTGGCGAAGAGGACATGAAATTGCTGATTCAATGGCCCAGAAATAAGTACTTAAATGTTTGGGTGTGTTCTGATGCATCCGGTGCAGCAGGCTACAGTTTATATCCCGGTTCAGTCAATGGTTTAAACAACTCAGATATGGACGGCATTGTAATACAAGCGTCATATACAGGTTCGATTGGAACAAGTAACAATTTTCGGTCAAGGGTCTTGTCTCACGAAATTGGGCATTGGTTAAACCTCCGTCATTTGTGGGGTAATTCAAATACACCCGGCGAGGAAGACAACTGTGAAAATGATGACAATGTATCTGACACCCCCAACAGCAAAGGTTGGACTGTTTGTAATTTAGACGGTGTTTCATGTGGTTCACTTGACAACGTTCAGAACTACATGGAGTATGCGTACTGTGGCCGAATGTTTACTGAAGGCCAAAAAACACGCCTTCGAACTGCAGCCCTATCTTCTGTCGCCCAACGTAATCAGCTTTCGACTCAAGCGAATCTAATAGCTACAGGTCTTGAGGGAGACCCACTCTTATGTGAGGCATTATTTTCAGTCGATGAACAGGTGATTTGTGTAGGAGACAGTATTCATTTCATGGACGAGAGTTTTCACGACGTGAACAACTGGTCTTGGGACTTTGCTGATGGAAGTGCCATCTCTGGATCGGAACAAGGAATCCACGATGATCTGTATCATATTTTCAATGATGCTGGCACGTATGACGTTGTTTTGACAGTAAGCAATGGTTTTGAATCTCTGTCATCTGAACCTACAAGCATCACAGTTCTTGCATCAGGATTGATGGATAGTCCTGCAGTTCAAGGATTTGAAGCAGCTTCGTTTCCATCAGAAGATTGGTATGTCATCGATCAATTAAATGACGGTGGCTGGGAAATGACAGAAGATGCATCTTTTTCAGGCACACGCGCTCTTCACCTTGCAAATTGGGGGAATGACATTGAGTTTAATAAGGATTTCTTGTTGACCAGCACCATCGATCTGTCGGCCGCTTCAGAGGTTAGAATTGACTACAAATGGGCTTATTGCTTTAAAGGGACCAGTGAAGAAGATGACACAGATGACCGGTTAAGAATCAGTGTAACTGGTGACTGTGGAGATGACTGGGATCTTCGAAAGATGCACAGAGGGTATACGACTCTTCCTTCAGCGCCCCCGCATTATTATCCTTTCGTACCGCAAAGTGCCGATGAGTGGAATGAGTTCACGCTTATTTTAAACCAATCGCAATACATGACATCCAACTTCAGGGTTATGTTTGAGTTTGAAAGTAGATTAGGCAATGACATCTTTCTAGATGACATTAACATTACTGCTTATGATTCTTCGATGCTTGCAGTACAACATTGGTCGATGGACCCAGAGTTGTCACTTTTTCCAAACCCTACAGATGGAGCGTCCTCATTAAGCTATACGACTCTGTTAAGTCAAGATACCCGAATTGTTATTTATGATGCGATGGGCAGAATTGTAGACGCAGTCTTTGAAGGCTCACTTCCAGCAGGAAATCACAACTTCTCCTTATCACCCATGAAATTAACCCGAGGCACCTACTTTGTCGTCGTTGAGTCTGAGGGCATATGCCGCTCTCTGACTTGGATGATTAAGTAGTTCCGTCTTTCCTCCGGCAAATCTACAAGTTCATTTATGATTTCATTAAAAAGCCCGCATCATAGCGGGCTTTTTACTTATTTATGTCTAAGATGTTTAGTGACGTTTAGTCTTTCGAACCAAGCATAATAGACACACATCCTTCGTGAATCAGAGCGGCATCACTTTCTGGAACAGAAATGCGAATCGATAATTGTTGCGTGCTCTCTATACTGAGGTCAACATGGTCTGATCCATCAGTGTTTTCCCAAATGGAATTCCCTTGGGAATCATATAGACCAAACTCAACAGCACCCAGTACAGGGTGAGAGCAAACCACAACTCTGTAGTTTACGCCACCATAGAACGCCATATCTAATTCAGCAGAATCGCCAGGAATTAATACGGCAGCGTTGTAATTGTCGTTTTGGGTGTATTCTTCCATAATAGGAAGACAATTTCGTTTTGTAAATGCACGGCATTGGCTCGAAGCTTCAGCTGCAAAAAATGCGAATGACGCAAGTAATAGGATTGTGTATTTCATCTCTGCTTTCATTTTACGACGCTTTCGCGAGATTGTTACGTAAGAGTGCTATGGCCTCTGAAATGGCTGATATTGTTTCATCATCAGCCTTAAGTTTGTTTCCCCCGCTTATCACAATAACGCCTTCTTTATTGTCTACTGTAGGAGTTGCTCCTTCACCAGAATTGACACCATCAAAGGCAACAAGTACGGGTTGAAGTTGAGAGATCATGCTTTCAATTGCAGGAGAATCAGAGTAGCTGTCGATTAAATCTAACACGTCCTCAAGGATAAGTTTTTGTTCCGCAATTCGTTGTTTTAATCCATCGGTGGCACCATCTAATTCTCTTGTGGCGAGATAAAGACCTTCAACCCATCCTGCTGCAACAACCAAACCAGAAAGGTCTTCGTGTCCTGTGAATTTTAATTGTTGGTTTAAATCAAAGAAAGCTCTAGATACAATTGTTACAATTGTGTCCCGGTTTGCCCTGTTCTTTTCAGCTCTAGCGATAAGATCCTCACTGAGAACAGAACCTACACCGAGCTCCTTGCTCAACGTTTTCACAGCGTCCAAATATTGGAGGGCTTCAGCGTTTTTTTGGAAGATAGACGCATAGCTTACATCTGCGCCATATAGACCCAGGTGTATTGCGTGATCTGTGCTCATACCGTCTTGTTCAGCCAAAGATAAACTGCACAAGTAATCGGCATTAAACGGCAACCCTTCCTTTTGAATGATTCTTGCAGTTTCCATCGGAGATGGAGCCGCTCGAAATATTTTCTTGAGTGTTTTAGTGCGTTGCGCAGGCGTTGCGCCTTCGGTTGAAGGTGATTGATCATCGGCGGCACCATTTGTAGTGCTAGAATCGCCACATCCCCATGACAAAGCTGCAACAGCTATTGTGAATGTGAGACTTTTACGAAATATAGATTGAATGCTCATTTATTTATATTATGAGTTGAGATGCTGAAGTTGGTGATTCTTTCCTTTTATACGCAAACGATCAATAAAAGTTCTACACGTTGAAGTGTTAAGCGTAAAAATAGAGTATCTAGCGTCTAATGAGCTTCTAACCAGTCATTCCCGGAATTTATGTCTACAATTAAAGGGACATTAAGTGCCACAGCTTCCTCCATACATCTCTTCACCAATGCGCTCAGCATCTCTAACTCCACTTTGGGAACGTCGAGTACGAGTTCGTCATGTACCTGCATAATCAGTTTTGACTTCCATTTACCTTCTTCTAATGCTGTTGCGAGCTTCACCATTGCAACTTTAATAATGTCCGCAGCAGATCCTTGAATAGGAGCGTTTACTGCATTGCGTTCTGCGAAGGCCTTGACCATCCCATTGCTGGAATTTATTCCCGGTAGTTTCCTTCGACGTCCAAAAATGGTTTCAGCGTATTCTTTCTCACGCGCCAATTCAATACACGCTTTGGTAAACTTCTCTAATGTTGAAAATTGTGCGTGGTAGGCACTGATGATTTCTTTTGCCTCACCTCGTTTTATTCCTAACTCTTCTGCCAAACCAAATGCGCCTTGACCATAGAGGATTCCGAAATTCACGGCCTTTGCTTGTGATCTCTGTTCTCGGGTGACCGCTTTTAGATCAACGGAAAAGACCTTTGCCGCTGTTGCGGCGTGAACATCTTGGCCTTCTCTAAAGGCATCACATAGCCCAGGGTCCTTACTCATAGCGGCAGCGACTCTTAATTCGACCTGACTGTAATCTGCTCCGAGCAATACATGGTCAGAATCTGAGGGGATAAATGCCTTCCTAATCTGTCTGCCAGCTTCGGTGCGGATTGGAATATTCTGAAGATTTGGATCTTTTGAACTTAGCCTTCCTGTAGATGCAACTGTCTGCATATAGGAGGTGTGGATCCGTCCAGTTTCAGAGTGAACCAACTTAGGAAGCGGATCGACATACGTGTTCAACAATTTCTTAATCTTGCGATATTCTAATACGAGCGGGACAATAGGATGGAGGTTGACGAGCTTGCTTAAAACATCTTCTCCGGTTTGGTATTGTCCTGTCTTTGTTTTCTTCGCTTTTTCTGTAATTGCCAATGTTTCAAAGAGAATGTCACCGAGTTGTTTTGGAGAATCAATATTAAATTCGAGACCAGCTTCTTTTAATATCTCAGCTTGAAGTGTTTTAATCTGTAAGCTCAAATCAATGCTATACTTCCCCAGCATGTCTTCATCAATCCGAACACCTGTGAGCTCCATATCTGCTAAGATTGAGATCAGAGGTAATTCGACGTCATACAAAAGTTTGGTCATGCCAGCATTTTCTATTTCGACCTTAAATATTTTGGCCAAACGAAGCACTAAATCGGCAGATTCACAAGCGTAGTCTCTGACAACTTCATGTTCAATATCGTCAAAAGATTTTCTGCTTTTACCTTTGCCTACGAGTGCCTCAAGTGACATTGCATTGTAATTGAGGAAAATGTCAGCCAGGTTTTCTAGTTTGTGAGTTTGGTCTGGATCAAGCAGGTAGTGAGCGATCATACAATCAAAAACATTTTTAGAGAGTTGAATCCCAAGACGTCCAAAGACTTTTCTACTGAACTTGTAGTTTGTCGCAGTAATTTCTTTTGATTGATCCTCAAGGAGTGGTTTAAACGCTTCAAGGATAGATGAAGCTTCATCATCTACAACGGGAACATACCAAGCTTCGCCAGGCTTTGTTGCAAACGAAAACCCCAATAGATTATCCACCATCGGATTAAACCCATCCGTTATGATATGAAAGCCCCAACCTGATGATTTCTGAAGTTTGGCAATCAACTTTGAGCGACTTGAAGCCGAGTCAGCGACTTGGTAATCCCCTGAAGGTTGTGTTGTTTGGGGAGGGGCATGATCGACAGGGGGTGGGGGCAATGCCGTGGGGGTGGAAAACGCTTCCGAATCGTCCCCGAACATACTCACTTGTCCTGCCGCGTTTGTATGGGTTTGAACTGGCGGTTCTGACGGTGTTTCGGTCGAGACGTTGTCACTCGGAATAAGTTTTTTTAGGAGGGTGCGGAACTCTAATTCTTCGAGGATTTCTTCCAAAAGACTGACGTTAACCTCATTTTTCACCATGCCTTCAATATTCACCTCCGCAGGAATATCAAGGACGATCGTCGCAAGTTTTCTAGAAAGGAGCGCTTGTTCATGATTCGCCTCCACTTTTTCTTTTAGCTTGCCTTTCAGTTTATCGGTATTTTCATACAATCCATCAATGCTGTCGAATTCGCAGAGTAATTTCGCAGCGGTTTTTGCCCCAACCCCTGGAACGCCTGGGATGTTGTCAGATGCATCTCCCATCAGCCCCAAATAATCTATAACTTGATCGGTGCGATTGAGTCCAAACCTTGCGCAAATTTCTTCGGGTCCCCATATTTCAGCTGGGTTACCTCCTCTTCCGGGTCGATACATCTTTACGCCGTCGGAAACAAGCTGCCCAAAATCTTTGTCGGGTGTCATCATATAAACATCATACCCTTCTTTCTCTGCTTTTTTTGCGAGATATCCAATCAAATCGTCGGCCTCGTAACCCATTTCCATTCTTATAGAAATCTGGAGGGCTTCCAGCACTTTTTTAATGAGGGGCACACTTAATTTAATGTCCTCAGGCGTTTCATCCCTATTTGCCTTGTACTCAGGGTAAATGACATTTCTAAAGGACCCTCCAGGCGGGTCAAAAACCACTGAAATATGGGTTGGTTTTTCAACTCTGATAATTTCGAGAATGGCATTTGTAAATCCAAATACAGCAGATGTGTTAAGGCCTTTTGAATTAATACGTGGACTTTTTATAAACGCATAGTACGCTCTATAGATAAGGGCATATGCGTCTATTAAGAATAGTTTTTTATTTGATGGAGCGGATAACATTTATCTTCAACCTCAGCGTTGCGCACTTTTATAAATTGGAACGGTACTGCACGCCTCACCAAACATTAAACTCTTGACGACGGGTTGCAGTTTTTGTTGAATTTGAAGAAGTGAATTCGCACCACCGAAATTCGAACAACCTCTGATCACCACTCTTTTTCCAGAATATTCGTCGGGAGATAAATTCTCAATGGCACGTTTTAACGATTCTGCCTGTGCGTTTTCTAATCCACCCACAACAACAAATTCAGAAGTGGAAAGCGTTGATGAGACGAGCATCCAAGCCCAGTCTGGAACGATTGCATCTTCAGTACATGTAAGCCCGACACCAAGCCCGACATAGTTTTCGGGTCTTAGGTTTTTTGCCTTCTCCCTAAATTCTTTCTCTTTCACGATCATTCCCTCCCAAAGCCAGTCTGTGAAATCAAGTTCGACACATTTAATTTCGCTTAATTGGCCGAGATCTATTTGTATTAATCCACTCTCTTCTACCCGATTTCGAATGCCTCCGTCCAAATCTTTATTTTCAGGATTCATCATGCACTCTGAGCATTGTTGTCACGCAAGTCCACAGTCATTTTAAGTCTTTCACTCGCTTCACAAAGTTGAGCAGCAATGGCTTTTGCATCGTATCCACATTCAGCATAAAGCTCCGCCTGAGTTCCATGCTCTACCCATCGGTCTGGCATGCCCAATCTCGTTACTTTTGCATGATACCCCTGTTCGGCCATCCATTCGATCACTGCAGATCCGAATCCTCCTTGAATCGTGCCATCCTCTACTGTAATGACGGATTTAAATCTGCCGAAAATTTCATGTAACATTATTTCGTCAAGGGGTTTCACAAATCTCATGTCGTAATGTGCCACAGAAATTCCTTTCTTCTCGACTTCTGCGATCCCTTTCTGAGCTTCAGTTCCTATGGCTCCTATACTTAATAGTGCAATGTCATCTCCCGGCTTCAATTTGCGGCCTTTTCCAATGGCAATCTCAGAAAATTCATGTCTCCAATCTGCGATAGAACCAGTCCCTCTGGGATAACGAATCGACAAGGGGCCACGATGCTTCTCCGATGCGGTAAACATCATATTTCTTAAATCGATTTCATCCATAGGGGCTGCCACCACCATGTTGGGGATGCATCTCATATATGCCAAATCAAATGCACCATGGTGCGTAGGCCCATCGGCTCCAGCAACACCAGCTCTGTCAAGACAAAAAACAACATGTAAGTTTTGGAGTGCAACATCGTGCACCACCTGATCATAAGCACGTTGCATAAAACTCGAGTAAATATTACAAAACGGGATGAGCCCTCTTGTTGCCATTCCGGCACTGAATGTAACAGCATGTTGTTCAGCGATACCTACATCAAATGCTCTGTCAGGCATTTGCTCCATCATCATCTTTAATGAACAGCCCGAGGGCATTGCTGGCGTGACGCCGACAATACGTCTGTTTTTCTTGGCTAAATCGATGATGGTTTGGCCGAAAACATCCTGGAATTTCGGAGGTTTGGGACCCGTATCGACTTCAGTCGTTTGAATACTTTCCCCAGTTTCCTTGTTAAACAATCCGGGTGCGTGCCATTTCGTGGGGCTTCCTAATTCGGAAGGTTCGTATTTCGCGCCTTTTCGAGTGACGCAGTGCAACAATTTGGGGCCTGGGATGTCCTTTAAATCGGCGAGAACTTTGTTTAAATGCTCAACATTGTGACCGTCAACCGGACCGAAATAACGAAAGTTTAATGACTCAAACAGATTGCTTTGTTTGAGAATTGCGGACTTGATTGCATTTTCTACTTTTTGAACCACCGCTTGTGCATTGGGGCCAAACTTTGAGATTTGTCCCAGCAGATGCCAAACCTCATCTTTCACTTTGTTGTAAGTGTGTGAAGTGGTGATGTCGGTGAGGTATTCTTTTAAGGCACCAACGTTGGGGTCGATGGACATACAATTGTCGTTTAGAATAACGAGCAGGTTGCTGTCCTCAATTCCAGCGTGATTTAAACCCTCAAAGGCCAGTCCTGCAGTCATTGCCCCGTCTCCGATCACAGCAATATGGTGTCGGTCTCTGTCTGCATTCAATCGTGAACCAACAGCCATGCCAAGCGCAGCTGAGATACTGGTGCTGCTGTGTCCAACGCCGAAAGTGTCATATTCACTTTCCGATCTTTTAGGAAAACCACTTAGCCCCTTGTACTTTCTATTTGTATGAAAATTTTCGCGGCGTCCTGTTAAGATTTTATGACCATAAGCTTGGTGACCAACGTCCCAGACTATTTGGTCTTCAGGCGTGTTAAACGTATAATGAAGAGCTACGGTAAGTTCTACGACGCCCAAACTTGCTCCAAAATGACCTCCTTTTTCCGAGACCACATCGATAATAAACTGACGCAGTTCTGTACAAACTTGTTCTAACTCCTCCGGCTTAAAATTTTCTCGCAAGTCTGCGGGAATTTTAATCTTTTCTAAAAAAGGTCCGGCGGGAAATGGTTTCATGATATTGTACCTAGATAGTTATGCGTCGATAAGCTCAACAAGTCCACGTAGTATTGCAACACCATCAGAGTTTCCGAGGTCTTCAGAGCAGGCTCGTTCAGGGTGGGGCATCATACCGAACACGTTTTTATCAACGTTACAAACACCAGCAATATTGTTGATCGAACCGTTTGGATTAGATGCATTGCTGACCTTTCCATTTTCGTCACAATAGCGGAAAATGACTTGATCATTTTCTTCGAGTGCTTCAAGTTCTTCTTTTGGAAGAAAGTAGTTGCCCTCACCATGTGCAATAGGGATTATTAATGGAATCGAGTGGTCTAATTCTGACGAAATAGATGCCGAATGTGAAGCGGGAATGAGATGAATGTTTTTGCAGATGAACTTTCTACTTTCATTGTGCATGAGTGTGCCTGGTAGAAGCCCCGCCTCGCAGAGTATTTGAAATCCGTTACAAATACC
>CAJQPF010000039.1 GCA_905480095.1 uncultured Flavobacteriales bacterium | reverse complement strand
TGGTTTTATCCTCAAGAAGTGTTAGACACCTGTTGTGTAGATACCATCACTTTAAATTGGGGGCAATTAAATGCGACGGTGATTGAAATCACACCTGAGAACTTTCAAAATGCGTTAGATCAAATTGGAGCTGAAGGTCTTTATTGCTTAAATATGATCAGTAGCAGTATGTCCAAGCAATTGGCAGACTTACAATCGGCAAAGGAAAATGGGGTTAAGATTGAAAGAATTAGACTCGGAGACGAAATGGGGAAAGCCGGCAATGACCATAGCATCAGTCATTACCCTACGGCTGAAGATTACGCTGCAACATGTGACATGTATATCGATTCGATACGGGCGATACTTCCAGACACAAAAATCGCTGTCTCAGCCGGGAATTTCGGCGCTTACAATCCCAGGGCTCAAGAATGGAATGAAGCTTTATACAACATGACAAATCAAGCGGATGCCTTCAGATGGTCCGCATTTTTCTACTTAAAAGAAGCAGATACCCTATTCACCACAAAACAACTGTTGGCCTATGCCTTTGACCAAATCCCAACGTATGAAAAGGTCAGAGAACTGCAAGATACCACGGCCAATTTGCAAAATCATGAACTATGGGTGGGCTATGGGATTACAGACAACACGTTGGATAAAAGGTTTTTAAACAGATGGAGTTTGGTGTTGATGTTTAGTGCCTCTCATCACCTCTTTTTAAGCAACAAATTGGTTGAAGACATCAGTATGTTTAATGTCGGGGGGATTTTTGACAACTGGGAAGCTTTAGATACTCAGAATGGTTACAGAAAAAGAGCGACAGGTGTTTTTGCCACGATTTGGAATAAAGCTAAAAGAGGTAAAAACCGATCTACAAAAATTGAAACCCCTGTTCATTTATTGGACTCGGTCACGTATCTCAACAACAACAATGTTCCCCGCACGGTTGTCTATCCCAAGCTTTTTGGCTGGAAGTTTGAAAACGACTCCACTGTCGCATCATCTGTGGTCTTGACAAATATTTCAAACGACACGCTTGAAGTTTCTGTAGATAGCCTGCTTTCTGGCAGTGTTTCATGGGAGAAATGGCATTCAGATTCATTGTTTGATGTCATCGATCATGACAACTATATTCAATTAATTCCAGATACGGGACATACAAATATTGTCTTGCTCCCATATTCCATCAATGTGGCGACAAACCTGTGTTACTCTGAAGACTTAAATTTGGATGGCACTGTCAATGTCCCGGATTTGCTTAATTTATTAGGTGAATATGGATGTGCTTCGTTATGTGAATATGACCTTACGCAAGATGGCTTAGTGTCCGTAGATGATTTGTTGCAAGTTCTAAGTGTGTATGGCAATTCTTGCGAGTAGCATGTTTCCCGTGATTTCCTGTTTTTTTGACTAAATTGTGGAAATGCAAAGCACCTCTGAAAATTTTGATTATGATTACGTGATAATCGGAAGTGGTTTTGGGGGGAGCGTGTCTGCGTTAAGACTGAGTCAGAAGGGGTATAAAGTGCTTGTGGTTGAGAAAGGGAAGTGGTTTAAGACTGCAGAAGACTTCCCCAAAACGAATTGGAATTTGAAGAAATGGTTATGGATTCCGGGACTTCGGTTTTTTGGAATCATGAAGATGACATTTCTGAGGCATGTGACGATTGTTTCTGGAACAGGGGTGGGAGGAGGCTCCTTGGTGTATGCAAATACATTGCCGCGACCTTCGCGCGCTTTTTTTGAATCAGGAAGCTGGGCTGGGCTCTTAGACTGGGAGGGAGAACTAAACATCCATTACAAGGAGGCGCTTCGGATGTTGGGGGCTTCGCCAAACCCTCGTCTTTTTGACGCCGATAAAGCGCTGAAAGATTTTGCTGTGGAGATCGGAAAGGAAAAGGAGTTTCGCCATCCAAATGTCGCAGTGTATTTCGGCAATGCAGGAAGAGAAGTGGCGGACCCTTATTTTGGAGGTGAGGGTCCTTCTAGAACAGGATGTGTTCATTGTGGTGGGTGCATGACGGGATGCAGGTACAATTCGAAAAACACACTTGACAAGAACTACTTGTTCTTTGCGCAGAAGTTGGGTGCAGACATCCTTGCAGAAAATGAGGCTGTCGGGGTTGCCCCGATTCATGGGGGTGAAGGGGCAGAGGGATATAAGGTTTCCTTGAAATCAAGCACAAAAATATTTGGCGGCAGGAAAAAGGTTCGCGCGAAAGGTGTCATTTTTTCTGGGGGAGTATTGGGAACGGTAAAGCTGCTTTTAAAATTGAAGGCGACGACTTTGCCAGGTCTTTCGGAGATGGTGGGCGGAGATATCCGAACGAATAACGAGACGCTCATTAGCGTCAGTACGCTCCGCAAGGACTTGGATATGTCTAAGGGAGTGGCGATAGGATCGATACTTCACACAGATGAAAACTCACACTTGGAAGCCGTAAGGTATTCTGCGAGATCGGGCTTTTGGAAGTTGCTACATCTGCCCGTTTCACACGGTTCAAATGTGGTCGTACGGTTATCTCGGATGATCTTTTCTTTGTTAAAAGCGCCATGGAGTTATGCCAAAATTTACGTGAGTAACGTTTGGTCTAAAAGCACGGTGGTGCTCCTGTTTATGCAAACTTTAGACAGTACTTTGAAGTTTAAATTGGGACTTACAGGAGGGCTTGCATCTTCAGTTTCAAAAGGAAAGGCACCAAGTCCCAATATCCCCGCTTCAAACGCTTTGACTCAGAAATTTGCAGAATTAATCCAAGGGAAATCGACTTCTTTTGTCTTAGAAACATTGTCTGGAATCCCCTCTACGGCTCACATCCTCGGCGGGGCAGTTATGGCTCCAAGCCCTGAAAAAGGTGTCATCAATAAAGACAACGAAGTCTTCGGATATAAAAACATGTTCGTGGTGGACGGTTCCATGATCTCCGCGAATCCCGGGGTAAACCCCTCGCTTTCCATCACAGCTATTGCTGAGCGTTGTATGTCTCAAATCCCTGATAAAAACCCCTGATTTCTACTTTGCTGCTGCACTGTCAAGACCCGCTCGATTGTACACATAAATTAATAATCCGTATCTTGTAGGTTCGTTTTAATTTTTAGCAACCGGATGAGATATTTATTTGCATTTTTGTTATGGTCCTTCGTTTATGTTGTAATCGCTCAAGTTGATTGTCCAAACACCTTTGACAACAATGACGATGGAGCTGTAACTATAAACGATCTCTTAGATTTATTGGTGGTATTTGGTGATTCAGATTCAGATTCAGATGGAATTTGGGACAGTGTTGATGCCTGCGTGAATCTTTCGGCGTGTAACTATGTGGCCAACCCGACTGAAACTTGTGTGTTTATTGATGCCTTGGGAGCATGTGGTGGAGACTGCCTTGGTGATGCCGATGGAGATGGATTATGCGATGATGTTGATGATTGTGTGGGAGAGGTGGACGAGTGTGGCGTGTGCAATGGTCCTGGTGCTACAGAGGTTGTGATTGAGAGTATTACATTACTTTATGACAGTGTTTACCTCCCTCAATTAGCTGCGTGGTATGTCTATGAGTACGATGCAGACACTGCTTTTACGTATGTGTGCCCCAACCTCTTCCAGAGTTGTGGTGACCTTATAACCCATGAAGGTTATGACTACAGTACAGTCTTAATTGGTGGGCAGTGTTGGTTCAGTGAGAACTGCCGTTATCTCCCTGAGGTTTCGCCTTCAAGTGAAGGCTCTCAGGTAGAACCTTTCTACTATATATATGGCTATGAAGGGTCGGATGTAGATGTTGCCAAATCCTCGCCTAACTTCGAAACGTACGGCGTGCTATATAACTGGTCTGCGGTAATGACAGAGGACATTTGTCCTGTCGGTTGGCATATTCCATCTGACATAGAATGGCAAATAATGGAGGTTTCATTAGGTATGACAGAATCTGAAGCAGCCCAAAGTAACAGTTGGAGAGGATCTCCCGTTGGAAATGATTTGAAATCCAATACAGGATGGAGTGAAAATACGGGTTCTAATTCAAGTGGTTTTAATGGTTTTCCCGGCAGTAATAGGTATTGGGGCGGCTTCGCTAGCAGTTTAGGAAGTAGTGGGTTTTGGTGGTCAGCGTCACAATCTGACGCGCTCTCGTGGAGCCGATTGTTGAGCAGCTTCAGTGGGGCAGTCTACCGAGAGAGTACATCTCGAGATGCTGGTTTTTCTGCCCGGTGCATCATTGATTATGTCGACGATTGTGGTGTTTTGAATGGAGGGAACGCATCATGTGCAGACTGTTGTGGGGTTCCTAATGGTGACGGTTCTTT
Source organism: uncultured Flavobacteriales bacterium (assembly GCA_905480095.1). Classification (GTDB taxonomy): domain Bacteria; phylum Bacteroidota; class Bacteroidia; order Flavobacteriales_D; family Sanyastnellaceae; genus UBA974. The sequence continues at coordinate 1,265 of CAJQPF010000039.1, read as the reverse complement.
ATGCAATGGCGCATGTGGTCCATGCAACGATGACACCTCTTGTTTGGATGCCTGTGGGGTTCCCAACGGCGACAACTCTTCATGCACTGACTGTTGTGGTGTACCTAATGGTGACGGATCTACATGCAATGGCGCATGTGGTTCTTGCAACGATGACACCTCTTGTTTGGACGCCTGTGGGGTTCCCAACGGCGACGGCGCATCATGTGCGTTTATATGTGGGCAACAAATTGAGCATGAAGGTTACAACTACAGCACTATACAAATTGGTGACGATTGTTGGTTCAGTGAGAACTGCCGTTATCTACCCAGTGTTTCTCCCCCAGCTCCAGGCTCAGAGTCTACTCCTTTCTATTATGTTTACGGCTATGACGGTACAAGTGTAGCCGAAGCCAAGGCTACCTCCAACTATGTTTTGTTCGGAGCGTTATACAATTGGCCTGCAGCCATGGGAGGTGCTTGCCCAAGTGGCTGGCACATCCCAACAGATTCTGATTGGACCCATGTGACAAATTTATTTGGTGGAGAAATGGTCGCCGGTGATGCCATGAAATCAAATAATTACTGGAATGACGGGGGCAGTGACGGGGGCAATGGATCCAATTTAAGTGGGTTTAACGGAAGACCCGGAGGGTTACGAAATTTTAATAATGATGTCCCTGGTTCACAAGGGTTTTTTCCCTTATCTGGACTGTCTGGATACTATGGGGATTTTTGGAGTTCTACGCCTACAGAAATGACCGGATATTTTGAGGGGACCGTATGGGGACGCGTTTTAAACTTTGACAATCCAGAGGTTATGAGAAATGTCCCCCGCAAACATCTTGGGTACTCTGCGCGTTGTGTTCTGGATTAGATCCATTAGGAATGATACATCGATTGAACATTCTTTGGAACCGGATTGCCATTGTATTCCTATGTGCATGTGTGTTTTTTCCTTGGCAAGACGATGGTTTATACAGTCTAGGTTGGGTGGTCGTTTCTGTATTGATATCCCTCAGACTTCTTTCAGGATCGCTGAGTAAGGTCTCCATTTTGGCGTTCGTGCTGTTAATGATTGCATTGCTATTTGGAGATTGGAATCACGATGCTCTGAGATATATAGGGGTCGTTCTCGTCTTATTTATTCGGCCCCAAAATGAAGATGACGCAGGAGGCGTTGCGGATGATTTTAAATTCCATCTCGTGTGTACCGCCCTGTTCGGTGTGGGTATTTGGATGGGTGTCGGTTTTGATGGGGCGTCTTCAGGATTGCTTGAGTTGCA
>CAJQPF010000038.1 GCA_905480095.1 uncultured Flavobacteriales bacterium | reverse complement strand
CGAATGGCTCCGCACAGGTGCCTACACCCTATATGTATATTCAAAAGACACGGCCACCTCAACGCCGTTGCCCCGAGTCCCTGTTTCCTATGAAATAGAGATTCTAGACAAGGACGATGTTATACATCTCGACCCATTTGTGATCTATGACGATTACTAAGGAGGCGCTTATTCGGAGACACGTCTTCGTGCTCATAATCCTTGTTACTGTGGATAATTTACATGCACAGTGGACCGATTATGGCCTTTGGTCTGGTGTGGGAATTTCTCAAGATGTTTTTGAAAACTTCAGCTATGAAGTAGAAACACAGGCGCGTTGGGACTACGACTTTTCTCGCCTTGGCTCTGCTTTTGCTGATTTTGGAGTCTCGCAAGATCTTTCACCATTTGCCCCAGACTTTAAGGTTGCCGCTTCTCTTCGCCTCGGGATGTCTAGAGCAGACAATTTCATGTGGGAACCAATCCGACGCCTTTCGGGTTCCGCACGATGGAAAACAGACATCTCCGAAAACATGTCTGTTTCTTGTCGACTGCGATATCAATCGTCTTTTAAAGATAAGGGTTTCGCCAATGCTGTGAGGGTTCGAGGCGCATTACACGGTCAAGTTTCAAAAAAACTGAAGGCGATTTTTTCCACGGAGGTCTTCGCCCGTCAAAATGATTTTGGCTGGTATTATAGCGATTTTCGTGCGCGAATAGTCCTCCGTACAAAGACTTCTAAACGGCGCTGGGCTTCATTTGGCTATCAAGTTGAACAACAAAAAAACACAGCTGACCCTTGGACCGAGCACAGGCTTATTTGCACGTTTGACATCGAAATAAAAGGGCGTAAAGGAAAAAAGTAAACTTTGTTCACTTAAAACGCTTGGTTATTCACATTATTAACTATCTTTGCATCCCTAAATTTTGGGGAAATTACAACACGCAACACATTCTCTGTGGATACTTTAAGTTACAAAACAATCTCCGCAAATAAGGAGAACGCCGATAAGAAATGGCTATTGGTTGACGCTGATGGGCAGACTTTGGGGCGCATTGCATCAGAAGTAGCAAAACTACTTCGTGGCAAACACAGGCCAAACTTTACACCTCACGCTGACTGCGGGGATTATGTCGTAGTCATCAATGCAGAGAAGATTACTCTGTCGGGAAAGAAGTGGGATCAGAAAACATACATACGCCATACAGGGTATCCTGGTGGTCAACGCAGCCGTACCGCAGCTGAGGTGATGGCTCGCAAGCCATTCTCAATGATGGAAGAAGCTGTTAGAGGCATGCTCCCTAAGAATACTTTAGGCAGAGCACTTTTCCGCAATATGCACGTATATGTTGGTGCAACTCACAAGCACGAGGCTCAAAAGCCAAGAGCGATTACTTTTAACGACTAAGCTTAAGCATGGAAGTAACTAACACATCAGGTCGTCGCAAAGACGCAGTAGCTCGACTCTACCTTTCAGAAGGTAAGGGGAAATTCACGATCAATAAGCGTGATTACACAGACTATTTCCCAACAGGGACTCTTCAATATAAAATTAACCAGCCGTTTGAAATCACTGAAACAGCAGGTAAATACGACGTTAAAGTAAATGTATTTGGCGGTGGAATCACCGGACAAGCTGAAGCAGTACGTTTAGCGATATCAAAAGCACTCATTGAGATTGATCCAGAATACAAGCCAGCCCTTAAAGCTGAAGGTTTGACGACTCGCGACCCCCGCATGGTGGAGCGCAAGAAGTTTGGCCGCAAAAAAGCGCGTAAGAAAGAACAGTTCTCAAAACGTTAATGGCAGCGGCCTGATTCGTCTTCAATTATTAATAAACCGTTTAGCATCCAAACCCTTTCGACTCATTCTCAAAGAGAGAATGGCTACCTAAGAGTTGTTTAAACTAGGAAAGTAAACTATTATCATGACTACGCGTACAAATTTTGAGCAACTGCTCGAAGCCGGATCACATTTCGGCCACCTTAAGAGCAAGTGGAATCCACACATGGCTCCGTTTATCTTCACAGAGAAGAAAGGAATTCACATTATTGATCTGCACAAGACCGTCGTTAAGATAGACGAAGCTGCAGCAGCAATGAAACAAATTGCAAAAAGCGGAAAGAAGATTCTTTTCGTTTCTACAAAAAAGCAAGGTCAGGACATCGTCTCTACTCACGCGACCTCTATAGGGATGCCATATGTGACAGAGCGTTGGTCTGGGGGTATGCTTACAAACTTCGGGACCATTCGTAAGGCGATTCGTAAGATGACCCAAATCGACAAGATGGGAGAAGACGGCACGTTAGCGATTCTATCTAAGCGTGAGCGTCTCCAAGTCAGCAGACAGCGTGATAAATTAGATAAGATATTAGGTTCTATTGTAGACATGACCCGTCTTCCCGCTGCGATTTTTATCGTTGATATTCGGAAAGAGCACATCGCTCTTGCAGAGGCAAGAAAACTAAAGATTCCTGTATTTGCAATTGTTGATACCAACAGTGATCCCCGCAATGTGGATTTTGTGATTCCTGCAAATGATGATGCAACGAAATCGATAGATCTCATTACACGCACGCTTGCTGAAGCAGTGGCTGAAGGCCTAAACGAACGTAAAGCTGACAAAACTGAAGCTGACGCTAAGGCGCAACAACGCGAAGAAGCAAAAGCTGCAGAGGCGAAAGCAGAAGCTGAAAAAGCAGAAGCTGAAAAAGCAGCTGTAATTGCAGCTGGGACGGAAGCAGCAGCAAAGCCAAAGGCAGACGCAGGCTCTGAAGCTGGCGAAGTCAAGCCAAAAAGAGCGAGAAAGAAAGTTACCAAGGTTGAGAAACCCGCTGAAGTAAAAAAGGACTAACGAAGTCTATCACACCATTTACAGATAATATTATGAGTATTACCGCTGCTGAAGTAAAAAAGCTACGTACACAAACGGGCGCCGGCATGATGGATTGCAAAAAAGCACTCCAAGAAGCCGAAGGAGATATGGACAAAGCTGTAGAGATTCTTCGTTTGAAGGGTCAAAAAGTCGCTGCAAAGCGTGGCGATCGTGAAGCAAGTGAAGGAGTTATTCTTTCAGGCGTAAACACTGATGGCAACACAGGAGTTGTCTTGTCCTTAAACTGTGAAACAGATTTTGTCGCTCAAAATGCAGAGTTCATTTCAGTTGCTCAAACACTTTTGAATCTTGCAATCTCAGAAGGATGTGATTCTAAGGAAGCTGTTTTGGCAAAGACATACCCAGGATCAGATTTAACGGTTGCAGACAAGATTATTGAGGAAACAGGTAAGATCGGAGAGCGCATAGAGATAGGCGCATTCGATATTGCAAAAGGCGAATCAGTGGTCTCATACATTCATCCAGGCAACCGCCTTGCGACTGTTGTAGGGTTTAGCGGACAAGTTGATGCGACTGTTGGTAGAGATGTTGCAATGCAAGCTGCAGCGATGGCTCCAGTTGCAGTGAATCAATCACTCATTCCAGACGACCTTATTGCGAAAGAGAAAGAAATTGGTAAAGAGCTTGCAATTCAAGAAGGCAAGCCTGCAGAACTTGCAGAAAAAATTTCTATGGGACGCTTAAACAAATGGTTCAAAGAGGTTACACTTGTAAATCAGCCATTTATTAAGGACAACAAGCTCACGGTTGAACAATATGTTGACGCATCTTGTCCTGGTGTAAAAGTGGCAAGTTTCAGCAGAATTGCTCTGGGATAACACCGATAAGCGACCGAACACACAACAAAACTAAAAGAAGGACGCACTCGCGTCCTTCTTTTGTTTGTGGTAAACTTTCTTTGTCGGATATTGTGCACGCAATGAAGTACAAAAGAATCCTTCTTAAGCTTAGCGGAGAATCTCTCATGGGAGAAAAGCAGTTTGGCATTGATAATGTTCGGTTAACGGAATACGCAAAGGAAATTAAAGCCCTTGTAAATACGGGGGTTCAGATAGCTATTGTGATTGGAGGGGGGAATATTTTCCGAGGTGTTCAAGCCGAGGAAGGTGGCATGGAGCGTACCCAAGGAGATTATATGGGAATGCTTGCCACCGTCATTAATTCAATGGCTTTACAAAGTTCATTGGAACAAGAGGGGGTTGACACAAGGCTTCAATCAGCCATAGAATTAAAACAAATTGCCGAACCCTTTATCAGAAGACGCGCCGTGCGTCATTTGGAAAAAGGAAGGGTTGTTATTTTTGGAGGAGGCACAGGGAGCCCTTTTTTCACGACCGATTCGGCAGCTGCACTTAGAGCGGTGGAAATAGAGGCAGATGTTATTTTAAAAGGAACACGTGTCGACGGAATTTATACTGAAGATCCAGAAAAAAATCCAGGAGCCACGAGGTATGATGAGATCAGCTTTCGCGAAGTTTTTGAAAGAGGCATTAAGGTTATGGACATGACGGCCTTTACTTTATGTAACGAGAATGGTGTTCCAATTGTCGTTTTTGATATGAATAAATCTGGAAATCTCCTTCGTGTAGCAAAAGGTGAGGCGATAGGAACGGTAGTTACTTCATAAGCGTCATAAATAAGACAAGGATATGCAGGAAGCAATAGACATGGCCTTAGAAGAGGCAAAGGAACAAATGGACAAGGCAATGGATCGCCTTAAAATGGAACTTAAAAAAGTGAGGGCTGGAAGGGCTCACCCATCGATGCTTGAAAGTGTCAAGATTGATTACTACGGAACGATGACGCCTATCGGCCAAGTTGCAAACGTGAACAATACCGACGCAAGAACACTTGTGGTACAGCCCTGGGAGAAGCCGATGCTAGAGCCAATTTCAACAGGAATCATTAATGCCAATTTGGGCTTGAATCCAGTAAATAACGGAGAGGTTTTAATTATCAATGTCCCGCCCCTTACTGAGGAAAGAAGAATAGAACTTTCCAAACGCGCAAGAAGTGAGGGAGAATCAGCAAGAGTATCTATTCGCAATGCGAGAAAAGAGGCAAACGATATTCTTAAATCAGCAAAAGAAGAGGGTTTAAGCGAAGATATGCTTAAGACAGGAGAGGCAAAAGTTCAAGAGATGACCAACGCTTATACAGCAAATGTCGAAGAGATTTTATCTGCCAAAGAGGCGGATATTATGAAGGTATAGCGAAGCGTAATCTAAAATTCTCTTGCCCGTGCACGCGCCTCAGTGTCAGAAGCGACAAGCGCTTCGAGGTCTGGTTTTGACTGAAACCCGACCTTTGAAAGTGCAAACTCTACAATGTCGGGGAGTTGATGGAACGACACTTCATCATTTAAAAATCGCGCAACAGCAACTTCATTCGCTGCGTTAAGGATTGCTGGAGCATTCCCCCCCTTTGCGAGAACGTCAAATGCAAGCCCCAGGTTTCTGAATGATTTGAAATCGGGTTGTTCAAACGTTAATGTGGGATAGTCTAAAAAGTTAAATCTGGGAAACGTATTCGAAAGACGACGTGGATAGGTAAGTGCGTATTGAATGGGGAGCTTCATGTCAGGAAGTCCCATCTGGGCTTTCATGGACCCATCTTCGAATTGTGCAATGCTGTGAATGATAGATTGTGGATGAACAATGATTTCAATTTGATCAGCCCTTAAATCAAAAAGCCATTTGGCCTCAATGACCTCTAGTCCTTTATTCATCATAGATGCGGAGTCGATGGTAATCTTGGCCCCCATATCCCAATTTGGATGTTTAAGCGCTTGAGCCTTTGTTACTTGAGATAATTTCTCAGCGCTGTATCCTCGAAAAGGCCCCCCGGAAGCAGTTAGAATAACTTTTTCCAGCGGATTGTGAAATTCACCAGCAAGGCATTGATAAATCGCACTGTGTTCCGAATCAACAGGGTGAATAGAAACGCCAGCTTTTTTTGCCTCAGCAGTGACAAGCTCTCCAGCAACAACCATGGTCTCTTTATTTGCTAGCGCAATATGTTTTCCTGCTCTAATCGCACTAAGAGTAGGCTTCAGTCCGGCGGCCCCTACAAGTGCAGTGAGGACCATATCGATGCCCTCCATTTCAACGATCTGCTCCAGAGCGTCTGCACCAGAATAGACTTTAATGCCCTCGTCAAAGAGCACATCGAAAACGCGATCTCGAAGTGAAGGGTCGGCGATCACAACTGCATTTGGCCTAAATTCTAACGCCTGCTTGATCAGAAGATCCGCATTCTTTCCAGCCGATAGAACTTCTACATGTAGAAAATCTGACTGCTCTCGAATGACATCTAGAGCCTGAGTTCCAATTGACCCAGTTGACCCCAGAATGGCTATGCCGCGTGTTGGGGAATCGGACACTGTACCAGATGGACTCATAAGAATCCGCACTCAAGTTTGGCCTCCTCACTCATCATATCCTGTGTCCATGGTGGATCAAATACGATGTCAACTTTTGCGCTAACAATTCCTTCCATTGCCGCAACCTTATCCTCAACATCTCTGGGCAAGCTTTCAGCTACAGGGCAGTTTGGGGAGGTTAAAGTCATTTCGATATCTACGGCACCTTCATCTGAGATTTTCACCTCATATATCAGGCCCAATTCATAGATGTCAACGGGAATTTCGGGGTCGAAAATCGTTTTCAGTGTTGCGATAATCAGATCTGTTGTAGGTAAAGGCATAGTTTTAAACGATTAGAATTGTTCAGGTCGCATTTGAGGGAAAAGGAGCACCTCTTGAATCGAGGTTTGGTCTGTAAGCATCATCACAAGTCTGTCAATGCCTATCCCCACACCACTTGTAGGGGGCATGCCATATTCTAAGGCACGAAGGAAATCTTGGTCGATGAACATCGCTTCATCATCCCCTCTTTTTGCCAGCTCCATTTGAGCTTCGAACCGTTCACGCTGATCAATGGGGTCATTCAGCTCCGAGTATGCGTTTGCGACTTCAGTGCCATTGATCATAAGCTCAAAACGCTCAGTGTAATTCGGATTGTCTCTGTGAACCTTTGTAAGCGGAGACATGTCAACAGGGTAATCAGTGATGAACGTTGGTTGGATATAAAGGTGCTCACATTTTTCACCGAACATCTCGTCGATTAATTTTCCTTTGCCCATTGACGCATCAGTGTCAATATTGAGGGTTTTACATGCTTCTCTCAGGCCATCTTCATCGAGGTCATCAATGTCAACATTTGTGTGCTCTAGAATGGCATCTCTCATTGTCACCCTGGCGTATGGCGGCGTAAAATCAATCTCTTTTCCTGCGAGCGTCACCACAGTTTTACCGTGAACAGATTGTGCGACATTTCCGAGCAAATCTTCCATTGCCTTCATCATCCAGTTGTAGTCCTTGTATGCAACGTAAAGCTCAAGAACGGTAAATTCGGGATTGTGAGTTCTGTCCATGCCCTCGTTTCGGAAGTTTCGGCTGAATTCATAAACGCCTTCAAAACCACCTACAATGAGTCGTTTCAGATACAGTTCATTTGCAATCCGTAAATAAAGAGGCATATCCAACGCATTGTGATGCGTTTCGAAAGGCCTCGCAGCAGCCCCTCCTGGAATCGCTTGAAGCACAGGCGTGTCTACTTCCAACCACCCTTCTTTGTCAAATGTCTCCCGTATCGTTCGGATAATGTTACTTCGTGCAACAAACGTTTCCTTGACTTTGTCATTGACGCAGAGGTCTACATACCGCATGCGGTACCTAAGCTCAGGGTCAGAGAAAGCGTCGTGTACATTTCCGTCTTCATCAGTTTTCACTGCCGGAAGGGGTCTGATGGCCTTTGAGAGCACCTTGAACCCAGACACTTTAACAGAAGGTTCGCCAACTTTGGTTACAAAGGTTTCACCCTCAATCCCAATGAAATCACCTCTGTCCAGGAGCTTTTTAAATACAGCATTGTACATGGTTTTATCCTCTCCCTCACAGATCTCATCTCTATTTAGATAGAGTTGAATCGTTCCCTCGGCGTCTTGAAGCTCCGCAAAGGAAGCTTTACCCATAATTCTACGGCTCATCATGCGGCCTGCCATGCTGACTTTAACACCCGGCTTGAAGTCACCCTTAAGGGATTTACTTCTGTGGGTTACGACAAATTCTTCCGCAGGATATGGGTTGACCCCTAAATCCCTTAATTGTTGTAAAGACGCTAATCGAATTTGTTCTTGCTCACTCCTTATCATGCGTCAAATATACGATTTGATACTTGGCAATATTCTGACAATTGTTTTTAGTTTGTTATTAGCTTTGCGCCGGATATTCATAATAATAAGAACAACTTTTTATGAGCATAAAATCAAAGGTTTTAATCGCATTCTTAATTTCTCCGCTGCTTTTTACAGCCCAAATTGAGCCAATACCTTCAATTCAAATTCAAGAGGTCGTCGTTATTGCTTCACCAGGTGAGGTCAAAGCCAAGGACTCTCCGAGGTCTATATCGGTCATTTCTTCGGAAGAAATAATCCAAAGTGCTGCAGTATCTATTGGAGAAACCCTCGAATTGGTTACAGGCGTAGACCTGCGTCAAAGGGGCGCACTCGGCGTTCAGTCAGACCTCACGATACGCGGGGGATCATTTGAACAAGTCGCATTGCTTGTGAATGGCGTGCGTTGGAGCGCACCTCATACAGGACATCATCTCATGGACATCACCTTCGACCCAGAAGACATTCACCGCATCGAGGTGGTCAGAGGCGGAGCCTCGCCCTTCGTAGGAAAAGGCGCGTTTTCGGGAGCGGTTCAGCTTTTTACAGGTCCGGCATCTACAAACAAAACACTTCTTTCTATCGGTGCGGGCTCGTTTGGCTTGCTTAGGGCAAAAGCCACGGTGGATTTCGGATCACCAAATGTGCGCCACAGAGTCGCATTGAGTAGGACCTCGACATCAGGGTACGGAGAAAACACTGACGCGGAGATGATATTGGGGTCATACGCGACAACAGTATCTTCTGATCTCGGATTGTTTAAATTCCAAGTGGGCGTGGCTGACAAAGCATTTGGCGCTCAAAACTTTTATACAGCTAACTTCCCCACCCAATACGAAGAAACCAGGACACTTCAATCACAATTGTCTTGGGAAAAATCTTTTGGAGACTTAAGTTTATTTGCTGCCGCCTATGTGAGAAGCCACACAGACCGATTTGAATTGTACCGAGAATCGGAAGGCTATTATGAACCCACTGAAGACGGATTCTTTGTGATGGACGGCGATACTGCTGCGACATGGTATCAAGGACCAAACAGGCACATAAGTATTGTACAAGGCGTGACCATGAATGCTTTATATAGCAGTCCTTTAGGTCAAACAGCATTTAGGGTTGACTTGAGAGACGAGGCCATATATAGCAATCTGTTGGGAACAGAAGCGGGTGCTGTAGGTGGACTTTTTGAAGGAGATGAAATCTATTCAAGAGCAGACCGTCGATGGACAAACGAGGCCGCGCTATCTCACAGAATAGAATTGGGAAGGTTTGCGAGTACCATCAACTTGTCTGTTATAGAAATGGATTCACTCTTTGTTTTGCCAGGCGCTGATTTAACAATGCGCCTAGATTCGGATGGAAATGTGTTGTGGTTCGGCTCGGTCAACCGATCTGTCCGACAGCCCTCATTCACAGATTTATACTACAATTTAGGAGGTGCACAGGGATCCATAGATTTGGAGCCTGAGCTTTCCGATAATTTTGAGACAGGCGTGAGGGTCAACATGGCGTTAAGCGAAACCAGCTCTCTCAAGTTCGAACAAAACGCTTTCATCCGTCAAGGACGCAACCTGATCGATTGGGTGAGATATGAAGGGTCATTAACGACACAGGCCGCCAACTTAAGAGAAGTTACATTTAATGGAATGGAGACGTCCTTGTTATTGCATGACATATTCAACAACTCGATTGGCGTTTCTTATACCTTTATCAAGGCATCAGAATCCAGTGATGGGTTTGAGTCAAACTATGTTCTCGACTTCCTCCGCCACAAGCTTGATATAAAGACTTCATTATCCCTTCCAGCAGACCTTACGCTTTCTTTGAGGTATTCAATACAAGACAGGGAGGGTGGCTACTATGATCCCGAAGCAGGAGAAGAAATAGAGTTCCTACCTGTGGGTCTTCTTGGAGCAACTTTGAGCCGCGAATTCATGGAGGGAAAGCTGAAGGCGAATGTCAGAGTAGACAATGCGCTAGATGTTGAGCTTTTTGATATAGGAAATGTGATGTTGCCTGGCAGATGGATGCGTGCAAGCCTTACCTTCGTGTTCGATTAACACTTATAGATATATTGACATGGCAGATATGAGAGACCTGATTGAAAAATTTCCAGAACAAATAAGCGCAACAGTTACAGACTTGCAGAAAAAAAATGGCAGTCTGCATCAAGAAGCGTCCTCTGGGTTTATCCCAAAGGGTGTTTTGATTTTAGGTATGGGGGGGTCTGGAATTGGTGGAGCCATCGCTTCGGATATTCTCTCACGTGACAGCAAAATTCCTGTGGTTGCAAACTCAGACTATTTGATTCCCGGATGGGTTTCAAACGACACACTTGTGTTGGCCTGCAGTTATTCCGGAAATACAGAAGAGACTATTGAGGCCGTTAATTCTGCCCATGAAAAGGGCGCCACGATAGCTGTTATCACTTCCGGAGGCTTGCTCGGATCGCTTGCTGAAAAACACAACTGGCCTTTGGTTTCTATGCCTGGCGGCCAGCCCCCAAGATCACAATTTGGTCGCAGCTTTATCGGGCTCGCTTGGACGCTAAAACAATTCGGATGCTTTTCTGAGAAAATGTATTCAGAATTAGAGGCAACCTCAAAATCTACTGAAGCAGCTTTAAAATCGGTGAGCGAAAAAGCGGAATCGATTGCAGACTTAGTTGTGGGGAAGTCAATTCTCATGTACTCAGATACTGGTGTTGGATCAATCGCTACACGTTGGCGTCAGCAACTTAATGAGAACAGTAAATTACTGGTCAACACTCAGATGTTCCCAGAGATGAACCACAACGAGCTTGTGGGCTGGGATTCTGGGAATGAAAGTGACGTAGTGCTGATTATTCGTACCCCGGAAGACCACACGCGAACGCAATTTAGAATGAACGTTTGTTCGGAAATCTTTAGAGAATTCGGAGCGGATGTTGTAATTATTGATGCTGAAGGAGACAATCAAATGCAGCGGCTCATGTATCTTATTCAATTGGGGGACATGCTCTCGTTGTTGCTTGCGGAGCGTGCAGGAATCGACCCTGTTGACATCACAAATATTGAGCGGCTCAAGGCTGAGCTCAGCACGCTGAAGTAGTTCAATGAGGCAACTCGCGTTTGAGGACCTGGGGACCATGAGGTATAAGCCTTGTTGGGATTATCAGGAAGCTGTTTTCAAGTCAGTGATTGACCATAAAATTGCCAGGCGAGATGCACTTTCTGTAGACCCAAATTCAGAGCTTACCCTCCCAACGAGCCGGTTGTTATTTGTTGAGCACCCCCATGTACTTACCCTTGGAAAAAGTGGTGATGCTCAAAACGTTATTGTGAGTTCTGCACGTTTGGCTGAATTGGGGGTTGACTACTTTCCCATTAACAGAGGGGGAGATATTACGTATCATGGTCCTGGACAGCTGGTGGCATACCCCATATTAGACCTCGATCAATTTTTCACAGACATTCATAAATACCTCCGGTTTCTCGAGGAAGCAATCATAAGAACTTGCGCTGATTTCGGAGTAGAGGCAGGCAGGATAAAAGGTCAGACAGGTGTTTGGGTAGATGTCGAGGCTGGCAAAGGTGCGCGGAAAATATGCGCATTTGGTGTGAAATGCAGTCGTTGGGTGACGATGCATGGGCTTGCCTTCAATGTTGATTCGGATTTAAACTTCTTTGACCTCATCATTCCTTGTGGGATTTCTGACAAAGGTGTGACCTCCTTGTCCAAGGAAGTCGGGCGGAATATTTCACTTGAAGAAGTGAAGCCACGTTTAAAAACACACCTTCAAAATCTCTTTCAATGGGACGAGGTAAATGCGTCTTAAGATATTATAGTTTGTTTTAATTGGCGTGTAACTTCATGTGACTGATGTATATTTATCTTAAACGGGCATCAAGCCAGATGAAACTTCAGAGGACATAAACATTTGCTAACGCGTTTATTACACGAATATAAATTCAAGGTCTACGTTTATAAAACACGAATTCTTCTCATGACTTGATGCGGTTTCTTTCGAAGAAAATTAGTCATGCGTCAAAGCTTAAATGTACTTGTTGTTGATGATGAAGCGCCTGCCAGGGAAGTGCTTTGTCGCCAAATAGAAAGAAGTTGTCCCTTTCTTAATGTCATCCAAACAGCATCAAATGCCCGCGAAGCGAGATCATATATTGAGAGTCTTGCGCCAGACATTGTGTTTGTTGATATTCAGATGCCCGATGAAACAGGGCTAGAATTAATAGATGGATATAAAGACCGAGACTTTTACGTGGTATTTGCGACGACCTATCACAAGTATGCTGTCGACGCTCTGAGGCAGAGGGCTTTTGATTACCTCCTTAAACCCATTGACAAAGACGAGCTCAAAGCTTGCGCGCGGCGCATTTTAATGCACTTCTACCTTAAGAGAAAACCTGGATTTGGCGCACTTCCTCCTGCGCCCAGGAGGTTTGAGGTTGTGACCTCTAGAAAAAGACATTTTGTGAGACATGAAGACATCCTCCATATCGAGGCTTGTGGCAGCTACTCAACATTATATCTAGAGTCTGGGCGTCGATTGACGATTTCAAAAAACCTTAAAAAGGTCGAAGATATTTTAGATGACCCGATTTTTTTTCGCGTTCATAATTCTCAAATCGTCCACCTTAATTGCATCCACTCTTGTAACTATAAAACACACTCTATTACCCTCACCAGTGGAAAAGAGATTCCTATGGCTGTAAGGAAGAGAGAAGAGCTGCGCAAACGGATGACTTCCTTAATTGCCAGTTAATGATGCAATACACGTTCTGTATAGGTACTTTTGCATCATGCTTAAAGATATTAGATTATTAAACAGCGAGGAGTTACGAGATGCAGTTGTATCGATGGGGGAAAAGCCATTTAGGGCCAAACAATTGGAAGAATGGATATGGTCTAAATCGGCATCATCATTTGATGAAATGACAAATTTAGGGAATGACTTTCGCCAAAAACTTGCAGAAAGCTTTTCATTAAAACGTATTGAATTAAGTGAAAAGCAATTCAGCCGAGACGGCACGGTCAAGTGCGCCTTCAAAGTTGAGACCGTCAAGCCAGGAGATCTAAATATTGTTGAGGGCGTCTTAATTCCAACAAAATCAAGAACAACGGCGTGTATCTCGTCTCAAGTAGGTTGCAGTCTTGCATGTGCGTTCTGTGCCACAGGGAAGTTGAAGCTTATGAAAAACTTGACCGCTGCGGAGATGTACGATCAGGTTGAGATGATTGCTTCGATTGCTCAAGAAAGAGAGAAATCGAACCTCTCTAACATCGTTTATATGGGGATGGGAGAGCCACTTTTAAATTATAAAAATGTGATTGAAAGTGTGGAGAGAATTTGTGGAACACCCGGACTGGGGATGTCACCTCGCAGAATAACAATCAGTACGGCGGGGATTGCAAAAGCAATCAAACGTCTTGGAGACGATGAAGTTAGATTTAACCTTGCGCTTAGTCTGCACGCTGCCAACGATAAGAAGCGTTCCGAGATTATGGCCATTAATGATTCTAACAATATTGAAGCACTGGCCGAAGCACTCATCTATTTCCATGAAAAAACGGGATCTCGTGTCACATTTGAATACATCATCTTCAAGGATTTTAACGATTCAATAGAAGATGCTCAGGAACTGGCTATTTTTTGCAAACACGTTCCCTGTAAAATAAATATTATTGAATACAATCCGATAGATGATGGGCGTTTTCAGCAAGCGGATGCAGAGAAAGTTGATGATTTTAAAAACCACCTCGAAAGCAAAAACTTAATCGTAAACGTTAGAAGATCTAGAGGCAAGGACATTGACGCTGCGTGTGGTCAACTTGCAAATAAGAACGAACAGGGCAAGGACGCTTTGAAAAAGATGACGTCTTAATCGAGCTTTAGTATCGCCAAAAATGCGGACTGCGGAACCTCTACACTTCCAATTTGACGCATACGCTTCTTTCCCTTTTTCTGTTTTTCTAAAAGCTTTCGCTTACGCGTAATGTCTCCTCCATAGCATTTCGCGGTGACATCTTTTCGGACAGCACTAATGGTTTCTCTTGCGATGATTTTTGCCCCAATTGCAGCCTGAAGCGCCACCATAAACTGTTGACGCGGTATTAATTCCTTCAACTTTAAGCAGATTCGCTTTCCAAAACTGTGCGCATGATCCCTGTGGATAAGTGCCGAGAGGGCATCGACTTGATCACCATTGAGAAGAATGTCAAGCTTGACGAGATCTGACTCTCTATATCCATCAGGAAAGTAATCAAACGAAGCATAACCCCTTGAGATGCTCTTAAGTTTGTCGTAAAAGTCAAATACAATCTCTCCAAGTGGCATACTGAATGTAAGCTCTACGCGGTCTGCAGTAAGATAGACCTGGCTAACAATTTCACCACGTTTTTGTATGCAAAGACTCATTACAGGACCGATATAGGATGATTTTGTAATGATTTGCGCCTTAATGTATGGCTCTTCAACCTTCACAAGCCCTTTGTTCTCAGGCAAATCAGAAGGGTTATTAATGGTCTGTTGAATTCCTTTAGGGAGGTGAGCAATGTAGCTCACATTAGGAACGGTTGTAATCACAGTCATATTGAATTCCCGTTCGAGTCTTTCTTGAACGATTTCCATATGTAACATTCCCAAGAAACCACATCTAAAACCGAAGCCAAGTGCGGCTGAACTTTCTGGTTCGAAAACAAGAGAAGCATCATTAAGCTGGAGTTTTTCCATAGAAAACCGAAGTTCTTCATAGTCCTCCGTGTCGACAGGATAGACGCCAGCAAAAACCATGGGCTTTACATCTTCAAATCCTTGAACGGCATCCGTGCAGGGGTTTTCGAAGGTCGTAATGGTGTCGCCCACTTTGATCTCTTTTGCATCCTTAATTCCCGAAATAACGTAGCCAACGTCACCAGTGCTCAAGGTCTCTCTTGGGATGAGGTCAAGTCCCAGCACGCCAATTTCGTCTGCGATATATTCTTTTTCAGTAGAAAGTAATTTTATCTTTTCGCGCCGCCTGAGGGTTCCATTATTGACGCGGAAGTAAGCAACAATTCCTCTGAAGCTGTTAAACACAGAGTCGAAAATCATCGCCTGAAAAGGCGCTTCTGGATCACCTTTCGGGGCTGGCACCCTTTCGATGACTGCTTTAAGAATATTCTCTACGCCCAGTCCAGACTTGCCCGAAGCAAAAATGATTTCTTCAGCTTCGCAACCGATGAGATCAATGATTTGATCTCCCACCACTTCAGCGTCGGCAGAGTCCAAATCCATTTTATTGAGTACGGGGATTATTTCCAAATCATTTTCAAGGGCGAGATAGAGGTTAGAGATGGTTTGGGCCTCGATGCCTTGGGTCGCATCCACAATCAGCAATGCGCCTTCACAAGCTGCAATAGAACGGCTCACTTCGTATGAGAAATCTACGTGTCCAGGGGTGTCAATTAAATTTAAGATGTATTCTTCACCGTCAGTATGCGTGTGTACCATTTGAATCGCATGACTTTTAATGGTAATACCCCGTTCTCTCTCGAGGTCCATATCATCCAAAGCCTGATCCTGCATCTGACGCTCTGTGATCGTCCCTGTTTCTTGAAGAAGCCTATCTGCAAGCGTACTTTTCCCATGATCAATATGGGCGATAATACAGAAGTTTCTAATTTTTTTCATCAATGTTTAATCGTAGCTAAAATTCCTCACAGAGCTGCAAAAATAAGCCGTTAATCCGCAGGTTCTACTAATTTGTTTTTTACGGTGCCTACACGTTGTATATTTACCCTTGCAAACCGTCCTTTTTACAATGATTCGATTCCTACAGAACACCTTTATTTTATGCGCTCTTGTTACAAGTTGTGCGGACAACCTCTTAGCGCAGAGCGAAGTAGAGTTTTCAGAGCATATTACAGCACAAAAAATCTTTGATTCCTATGGTGGTTTCGACCACGCTGTTCTCAAAATGAACAGAGAAGAATGGAAGGTTGTTAGGGCTTGGGAGGGCTTTGACGAGAACGCATACCTTGAGACTTTGGTCAAATTTAAAGCCTCGTTTTCAGATACTCGAGAGAAAAACAAAATAAGCCGACAAGCGAAAATGCTTCAAAGTGATTGCAATTGCTGGGTTGAACCAGACGACTCTTATATAACAATGGTCCCTCCTCCAGGCCTTGGAGGCTTGCAACCAAATGAAGAGCAGTGGGCCACTCAAGGAGGCGCTGGATGGGATGTTGATTGTGCATCAGCCCCCATTTCTTTTCCTGGATGGACCTTTGATCTTTATGGAAGCACATATTCAGAGTTTTACGTCAACTCAAAAGGAATGATTTCGTTTGGGGAAGATGTAATAGACTGGATCCCCACAAAGTTTCCCGAGGCGGAGTACAATCAAATTGCAGGATACTGGCAGGATACAGACAACCGTTCTGTGGGTGAAATAAAGTATAAAGTCACGCAAGATGCGGTATATGTTAATTATGTGGAAGTCGGCTATTACAACAACCACAACGACCTGACAAACAGTTACCAAATCATTATTACGCCTAACGATGGCATCATCGGTGATGGTAACAATGCACAGGTATGTTATCTAGATATGAACTGGGCACATGGAGATGTAGGTGGCGGTGGCGGTTGTTGTGGTGACAGTCCAGGTGTCACAGGCGCCGACCAAGCTTCTACAAACGCTGTAGGACCACACGTCCAATTCGGTCGTTTTAATCTTTTAGATGACACTTACAATGGTCCTTATGGCATTGGAGATGGATTTGATGACGGGATCAACTGGCTGGATTTTAAATTCTTTAATATCAATACAGCTGTGTCCAGTACGAATCTGCCGCCAGTTCCGACGGAGAATGTGGGATGCGATACAATTACCATCTGTTTGGGCCAAACCTTTGATCTCGGGATTAATTTCCTCGGACCTGAACCAGGCCAGTCTGTGACGCTTGATGTTGACCCAACCCTTACTCCTGGAAACGACATTCTAGGCTTAACTGTAAATAACGGAGAATCGGCCAGTTTGAATGGTATTTTTCAAGGGAATGTCCCTGGCATTAGTACAATAGATATTGTCGCGACTGATGACGGGACACCTGCATCAGTAACTGTGCTAACGACCGTTATCGAAGTCCTCGATGTGACGCTACCAGAATTGACCATTTCAGGGAATTTGTCGATTTGTGCAGGGTCAGCTACAGAAATCACAGCATTGGGTGATTTTGACAGTTTTTCATGGAACTTGAGCAGTCAATTTACTGACGGAAACGTCGCAACCATTCCTTTTGGGGGACTTATTGTCGTCACAGGTAACCTTGACGTTGGATGTTCAGTGTCGGAGACTTTTGAAATAGATCAAACACCTTATTATCTCCCCAATATTGAACCCTCACCATTGGTTATTTGTTCTGACGACACAGCCTATGTGTCTGTCCTTGACCCGGATGATTTGTACGTGAGTTATGAGTGGGAGGAAGATTGGAATGGGCTTGGAGGTGAAGTTTATGAAGTGGGGCCTAATGGTGACGAGGCTTGGCTTGCGCCGGGGATGTATCGCCTTTTAGTCGAAGATGCGGGTGGATGTTTCGGACAGCGTGTTTTCTTGGTGGACGGAGTGGACTCAACGATTCCGGACTTCACCGTTCCGCCGATGTGTACAGATCTGGACACCGTCGTGTTTGAGGGAGGGTTTTCAAGTTCTGATGAAGGAGATTTAAATATATACCTGATTACATCAAATGATTTGGGGTGGCTGGGAAGCTTCGTAAATGTATATGTAAACGGTGAAGTTGTGTCAACTTTAACGCTGTCAAATAGCACGTTTGATAATTTTGCATATCCGATTGTTTTAGGAGACTTTATTGAGGTGGAATATATCTCCGCGAATCCGAGTGGTGACGTGAACAACTCAGTCCAAGTCTACAATTGTGACAACAGTGAAAACTTGACGGAAATAAACGACCTAGTACCAGGAATCATATACGAATCACTTGCCCAATGTGAAACACAGCCAGCCTTTGGGGTCTGGGAGGAGGTAAGCGGACCAGGGACCTCTTGGTTTGAGAATGAGGACGAGTACAACACCCTTTGGGCTCCCACGGAGTACGGGATGTATGAGCTTTGTTTCTATGAAGAGAATTGCAACATTCCATATTGCTATGATGTGGAGGTGACACTTCCGCCTACGATCACCCTAAATGAAACAGAAGTTTTCTTGTGTGAAGGCGAAGGGCTAGATTTATTTGCAGACACGACAGACGCAGGGGGAGCGGCGACCATCAACTGGCCATACCCAGGCACTGACGATATTCTAAATAACGAATACGATTACGACGAATATACAGAAGCAACGATTGTCGTTGTCATTGAAAATGGTTGCGGGTCAGATGAGGCACAGGTCGAAGTCACAGCCCAATTTTCTCCACAGATTGACAGCATGTTCTTATGTGATGAAAACGATTCAATTACGATAGACCCCGTCGAAGGAGATGAGAATGCAAACCAAGATTACGATTGGACGTGGAATGGCGCAGAAGTGGATGGAGATGATGAATTGGTTATAAATGCAACGGGCTCATACTGTGTGACTGTAACAAATGAGTGCTTTCCGGGAGGCGATACAGATTGTGGGTTCGTGGATATTGTAAGCCAAATAGACAATGTTTTTGCAGCAGAAGCTGGAGGCGTCATAGCCGATTGTGACGGAGAAGGTATCGATTTAGATGGGGATACTTTTATAGAATTGTCCCTTCCGAATGACCAATATACTGCGACTTGGCCTGATGGATCGACTGGTTTGTCTTGGACCATAGACGAGGCGCTTCAAGCCACTGACGCAAATGGGAACCTCCTTTTTGATGACAATGGAGACCCAGTTTGGCAGTACAATGGCAATGATATTTGTGTTGAAATAGCCGACCCCTATGGATGTGGTGTCACGGAACACTGTGTGTTTTTATTTGTCGGACAAGCGCCGACAATTAATCCTGACATGAATGGCGTTCCTGCTGATCAGCTCGATGATATTATCACGATGTGCCCCGAGATTCCATATGATTTTGATTTGAATGCAGATCAGCCGGGACCTCCCTACAGTGATATTTCATGGTCAACAGTATGCGATGGAGAATATATTTTCTTTGGGAATGATGAGTCAGAAACCTTGACGAGCTGGCAGTTTCCAGAGGACTGTTGGGGACAAGTATTAACGCTCCAGGGCTCGCTCGCAAATCCATGCGCGCCTGGCGGACTCCAGTGGGAGTTGGAGGTCGAAGTGGATGTCTGTGACATCACGATTCCCAACGTGTTTACCCCAAGGAATGCCGACACCATGAATCCAAGTTTTCAGATTCTGGACTTAGAAAACTATGACAATGTGATGGTAAGGATTTTTGACAGGTGGGGAAACCTTGTCTATACAAATGACGATTACAAAAACACCAATGCATGGTACGGCGACGATTCAGCGGATGGCACTTACTGGTATACCATTCTTTTGCCAAATGGCCTAACCCATCAGGGTACCGTCTCTATTTTTAGATAGGGTAATACGCTCAGATTTGGCAAAAGCACGTACCCGTTACCTCTGTTCCGATTGTGGAACTTCTACTGCTCAGTGGGTAGGAAAATGTCCTGGATGCAAAGCTTGGAACTCCCTCAAGGAAGAAACAATAACAGATTCAGGAAAGCGCGCGCATCGATACTCTACAACCTCTCCCCAGGGAGGTGTTCTTACGCAAAAAGCAAGACCTCTGGCAGAGGTAACGATAGAGAACATTGTCCGACTTCCCTCTGGGGAAGCCGAACTAGATCGCGTTTTGGGTGGGGGTGTTGTGCCAGGCTCATTAATTCTACTCGGAGGAGAGCCCGGAATAGGAAAGTCTACATTGATGCTTCAGGTGGCCATGATGGTCAGCGCTTCTGGCGCCAAGGTTCTATACGTAAGTGGCGAAGAGAGCCCCGAACAGGTTAGGATGAGAGCGTTGCGCATAGGTGCGGTTCCAAAATCCTTAATGGTGCTCCCTGAGACGAGGGTGCCGATGGTCTTAAACGCTTTGCAAGAAGAATCGTTTTCACTTTTGGTCATTGATTCAGTTCAAACGTTGGACCAGCCGGAGGTAGATGGTGCCCCCGGTTCTGTATCTCAAATTAGAGAATCGGTGGCTGCAATTACATCCCATGCAAAATCTTTTGCGTTACCTGTATTTTTGGTAGGCCACATTACAAAAGAGGGGTCTCTTGCTGGGCCCAAAGTCCTTGAGCATATGGTGGATGTCGTTCTTCAATTTGAAGGCGATCGCAATCACGCATATCGGATGTTGAGAGCTGCAAAAAACCGATTTGGGACGACTTCCGAGCTCGGGATCTATGAGATGATGGGTGATGGGTTAAAAGCGGTAGAAAACCCCAGTGAAGTACTTTTGGGAGAAGCTGGCGAAGCGTCAAGCGGCTCGGCGATCTCGGTTGCATTGGAGGGCGCGCGACCTCTCCTTGTCGAAATGCAAGCACTTGTCAGTACAGCAGTTTACGGCACCCCTCAGCGTTCGGGAACAGGGTTTGATCTTCGAAGGTTAAACATGCTGCTCGCTGTACTTGAAAAGAGATGTGGTTTTAAACTTGGCGTTTTTGATGTCTTTCTGAATCTTGCAGGTGGACTTAAAATAAGCGACCCTGCAAATGACCTTGCTGTAGTCGCAGCAATTTTGTCATCAAGCCTAGACCTTCCTCTTGACCGTGACACTTGTTTTGCTGGAGAAGTTGGGTTAAGCGGAGAGATAAGGCCCGTGGCAAGACTAGATGAAAGGATGTCAGAAGCTGCAAGATTGGGCATGAAACGAATGCTTGTAAGCGGTCATGGAAAAAGACCGCCTACACCAAAAGGGTTAACACTTGTGCCCATCAAACGCGTTTCAGAAATTCAGCGTGTGATTTTCTAGACCCTCTAGACTCCTGCCAGAACGACAACAAACTCTCCCCGAGGGGCCTTTTCTTCAAAATGAGAAACGGCCTCCGCCACAGTTCCCCTAAATATTTCTTCGTGGAGTTTTGAGAGCTCTCTACAAAGCGCAATTTTGCGTTCAGAACTTTCGTATTTCACGAGTTCATTTAGGAGTTTTATTATTCTGTGAGGGCTTTCATATAAAACAACAGTACGCTCTTCCTCTAGAAGCGCTTGAAGTCGTTTTTGGCGCCCTTTTTTGTGAGGCAAAAACCCTTCGAATACGAACCGATCACATGGAAGTCCAGATACGACAAGGGCTGGAACAAAGGCAGTGGCGCCAGGCAAACAACTGACGTCTACTCCCGCTTCCACGCACGCCCTGACAAGCAAGAATCCGGGGTCAGAAATGGCAGGTGTCCCCGCATCAGAACACAATGCGTAGTTCATTCCAGACCTTATTTGTTCTACAATAGCATCTACCGCTCGGTGTTCATTGTGAAGGTGGAAAGCGCGAAGCGGTCTGTCGATTGAATAATAATGAAGCAGTTTGCCCGTGGTACGTGTATCCTCAGCGAGTATTAGATCCGCAGATTTGAGAACTTCTAGGGCCCTTTCAGTCATGTCCTTTAAATTCCCAATCGGTGTAGGAACAATATCTAATCGTCCTAAATTCATGATTGAAACCTTCTTGTAATTCTCACTTTAAAACCTTCAATCGCCGACTCAATGTCGGTTTTCGTTCCCATGGTATTTATGCTCTTGTGAAACACATCACAGGCAGCTTCAATATGGCTACATGCATCAACTGAGTCGAGCATATCATTAAAATTCTTGGTGTTATTTGAGAAAAGAGTCGATGTGAAATTCGCTCTATCTAAGATTGTCAATCCCTCTCCAATTGAAGAAAGCGGGAGAGACTGTAAGCTTTCAGCAAGACTTTTTCGGCCCTTTTTTTTCTTCGAGTCCTGCGGCTTTTCAATCGCCGTAACTTCTGCAATGGAATCGATAAGATTGGTTTGGGATTCATCTTCTTTGTTAAAGCTGACATTCTCATCCAACTTGACCATTGCCTCGAATGCTTTAAAGCGCAAGATGGTAAGCCGCTCATGTAAATCTCTTGATTTAACTTGAAGCTGCTCCATGTCTTCTTTTGACATGTTGCCAGACTGCATATTTCTAACGCCCTGTTCAATTTGAGCCGCTAAATTTTCCAGAGGTATATGCTTCTCGTCACCCATTTTACTTTCAGTCATTTGCTGGCCAAATATACACCTCCCATTAAAACATTTAAAAATCTTCGTCCTCTATATCGTCTAAACGCTTTGATTTCTTTTCTTTCCCCGATTTCCCTTCACGTTTCTGCGCATCATCATCTTGATCTGAGTCAGAACCTTTGATAGAATTTCGCAGTCGGTCGAGTTCTGTTGAAATCGCCTTTTTACGGTGCGTCTTATGCGCCTCTCTGTCATAACTATATATAGGTTCTTCGAGTGTGCCATCCATCGCAAGAAAGAAGATGCTTCCAAGGTTGTCATCTTCGATGTCACCAAACTCCACCTGTCTTGAATCTCTCAGGTCTCTAAGTGCAAACCCAAGGGTATAGTCTATTTGCCCAGAAAAAGTGTGTCGACCCTCAAGGCTGACGTTCATTGCCGATGATTGAATATTAAAATAAGGAATCGTTGTTGAAGAAGAAACAACGATCACAGAGCTCTCAATGTGAGCGAATTCGATGTCCTTTAACCTCCCACGCAGATCCTCAGGGTCTACCAGTGGGGCAATCAACCTGTGGTCTTTTAAGTAGTCTGCCACCTCATCGAAGACCTCAAAGTTCCTCAGCCCTCCATGGTTAATCTCAACATCAAGGTTTGAGAGGAGCCCATCGGAAACCCAATTTCCATTTAAATCCCACTCCACATTAATATTTCCTGCCGCATTTACAGCACCCTGGACATGATCTGACCGCAAGGTTGTTTGACCGAAATTGTTATATGTTTTGAATAGATTGGGGAGTGATAAATGATCTAAAGTGCCAGATAATCCAAGAATCCAACCACTGCCTCCTGGTCTAAGAGACCCCTCGACCCTGGCATGACCTTGAAGACCTTGTGCTGTGGCGCTCTGAATAGCAAGTCGTGATGCACCGAGATTCATTCTAGACGCCAAAGTCTGACATTCTAGGTTACCCCAGTAAAGTCTGTCTACAGTAAGCTTAATCCCCAAATCAGACCCGAACGGCAACAATGTGGCTTGGGTATTCACTTTGTTGTCGGGGTGGAAATTGTCCCACCAAGCAAGAACGCCATCCACAACGATACTTTGCGCCTTGAGATTCACGGTTCCTTTTAATGCTCCGCCTTCGCGCCATTTTTCTGTTCCCAAAAGCGTTCCATCTAACCTCCCTCGATTGCCATTCCAATCAAAATCCAATGAATGTATGGTAAGATTTTCATCTTTTAATTCGGCTTCTAAGTTTCTAATTAAATAGGGAGAAGCGTTAAGCGTCCCTTCGATTTTTTGAGAAGAAATTTCTGCAAGCACATCGTATATCTTACCGGAAGTAGAGATTTTTAAACGGCCATCAATTGTCACCTCACCATTGTCCGGCAAAGCAGACATTTCTGTCGTCTGAAGTTGTGGCAACCAACTGGCGTAAGAAGACTGCGCGTCGATTTTTAACGAGCCATTTAGTTTTAGCGGGGACTTATTCAAGTCGGCGCATTCTGCTTTTGCATTTACTGCAATCCCATTTGATTTGATTTGAATGTGAGTGACACTTAATCCGACCGATGATTTTTCGGGAGAATAGTCAAAAACACCACTTGTTTCAATGTCGCCTGTGGTGTTTAATGCAAGCCCCGTTAATTTAGGGGACATTGCGAAGCTCCCTTCAGAGAGTGACCATTCAAGCTTTGCTTTTTGCGGATTTGCATGCAACACGATTGACGCTTTCCCATCATAATCCCACCCGTTGAACACCTCTTTTTCAGCCCAAATGGATTTTAATTCGTCAATCTCGATGTTGTCACTTTCTATATAAATACGCCACGCCTCATCTCCCTCAGCATACATCTGAGCCACCCCTTTAAATGCAAGATCATTGATGACCGCATCGTTGATTTTCACTTCAAGCTCACCATTTCCCTCAATTTTATATGAAGTAGAGATGTACCCTTCAAGGGGCAAAAGTTGATGTCCACCCTGATTTTTTTTGATCACAAAATCCGAAAAGGATGAATCAAAATTCCCATCTTTAACGATGGCATCACGGATTTCACATTCATACCTACCTTCTTTTATTGTAGATGCAACGACCTTTATTTCACGAAGAATAATTTGCGAAATATCCAAGCTTCCATGTAAATCATCTTCCTTTTTGGTCACTAAAACATCGGTATTCCAGGTGCCATTTCGATGTTCTGTCAAGTGTAGTTTCGCCCCCTCGATAAAAAGGGCATCAATCACGGGGTCTCCAAATAAGACACCCCACAGAGAAAACGCAACACCCAACCTTTGCGCTTTTACAAGGGTGTCCGGGGTTTCACCCAAGTGACTGACTGAACCCATTAAAATGACATCGTGTAAATCGACGGTTACTTTTGGAAATTCTCGCCAAATAGAAATCCCGACATCTCTTACACTTATTTCAGTTAACAGTTCGTTATTTACCTTTTCTAAGGCAGTCGCTTTCCAGTGATTTCCGTTTAACAGTACGGTAAGACTTATAGCGCCTACAACAAATGTGGCGATTGCAAGGGCGATTAAGGCACTGCGTTTATAAGACATTACCGGACGTAATCTCCGATATGCGTCAACCCTCCTTCTCTAATAAGCGCCCTAAATATTCTGTTATTTTTTGGATATAGCTTGTATTCACTCACCTTTTCTTGCGCTCCATCCATCTTTTTTACAACTTCAAATGCCTCGCCTTCGTTGGTGCTTAATATCTCTTCCCAGATGGCGACTTTTTCATCGTCCGAGCCATCAAATTCATAGATATGAAGGACGTCTTTTGAGCGTTTTGCAAACATCAAGTTCCACCGATCGGAGTCTTCTGATTTGGAACTAAGGATATGGTAACCCGCAAATTTTCGAAGTACATTTTCGGTTCCCAAAACAATGGCGTCATTTCCGGTTCCGAATGTCACATATTGGGCGTTGATCGTTAAATGTTCACCAAGGTCATCATCTTGTGATGTGGAGGTCCATTCTCCGAGCCAGCTGTTTGGAAAATGTGTTTTATCCCTGCGGTTTAAGGGCATGGGCTCTGTAAATGTGACTTCAACGCAGCCAGTAAAAAAGATGATCGCTCCAAGTGAGAGGATAAGCGTAGACGGTTTCATTTAGATGTACGTTAATTATAAAAACAAAGCAAACATGCCAACAATAAGACAATAAACGGCAAACCACATCAAGTTAGCGCCTTTGACGAGTGCGACCATCCACTTACACGCAGCGATGCCAGCTAAGAAAGCAGCGACAACACCCACAGCATAGCCAAAAACAGGAATGTGTGAATTATTCATAAAAGGTTCATTTGCCTCTGTTAAATCTTTAATCTCAAGGAGATTTGCCCCTATAATTGGTGGCAGCGCCATCAAGAAACTAAACTTTGCAGCTTCGGCTCTTGAAACCCCTAGCAGTAATGCTGCGCCAATGGTACTCCCCGACCTGCTTATCCCAGGGAGTATTGCCATGGCTTGGGCCAGCCCGATCAGGATTACATTGCCCGATGTCAGAGGTCTTTCAAATTTTGCTTTTACTTTTTGAGAAATAGCGAGGATCACAGCTGTAATGAGAAGCATCGCACCCACAAATTGAGTGGAGGCAATGTTTTCAATGGCATCTTTCATAGACAACCCTATGACGGCAGCAGGAATAGCGCTTAGCGCAATTAACCCCATATACTTCCTTGCCCTTAAACCCTCATCTCCGTGCTTAAAAAAATGTAAGCATAAACGGACAATGTCGGATCTGAAAACGACAATCGTGCTTAGGGCAGTAGCTCCATGAACGAGAACAGAGAAAGTGAGATCTTCCTCTGGCAGTTGTAGCAGAGAGGTCCCAAGTGCGAGGTGTCCAGAACTAGAGACAGGAAGAAATTCGGTTAGGCCTTGTAAGAGCCCCAATATGAAATAGGATAATGTTTCCCAGACGTCACTCATCCCTTTTTGAGAATGGCGTATAAAATGGTACCATATCCAGCGAGAACGACATATGGTGCGAGTGTGATTCTTCTGAAGTTAAAAATGTCGTAACTGAACACGTCAGGGTCGTTAGAGCCACCGCCACTCATGAGCAGATATCCTAAAACCAACAATGCGAGCCCTACGCCAAGCCATTTGTAATTCGTTGAAGAAAAGGCAAAATTCTTATTTACAGGTTCGGTGTTTTTTTTGCTCATGGTGCAAATTTAGTTTAATGAAGCTGACCTACATCGAGACGTAGATAACGGTTTACAGCCAGAGCTGTTGATATAACGCCTAGACCACCCCCTAAGGTAACCAGCCCCCCAGCCAACATGCCCATTGTTGTGACATCCAGAATCACTGCTTCAGACCCAAGAGGGCTTTTAAGGAGTGCCAACGCTACGGTGATAAAAGCAAAAGACAACAACCCTGACGACACCCCCAATATAAATCCCTGCTTGAGAAAGGGCCTGCGAATAAATCCAGGCCGGGCGCCTACAAGTTGCATGTTTCTGATCAGAAACCGCCTCGCAAAAACGGTTAGCCTTACAGTATTATTCATAAGGGCAAGCGCAATGAATAAGCAGATAGAAGCGAATGAAATAAGCGGAACCATCAACCGGTTTACCGTTCTTTCGATTTTTGCAAGCAATTGGTCTTGCCAAACGACATCCGCCACCCCAGGGATGTTTTCCAGTCGCTGTACGACTTTAGAGAGTTTTTCTGAGGTGCTGAAATCGGCTTTTATTCGAACATCCATGGCGGGAGGCAGTGGGACGTAACCTAAAAATTCCACAAAGGATTCACCCAGGTCGAGTTCTAATTTTTTCGATGCGGTTGCAGGGTCAATATACCTTGCTTCAGCCACCGACTCCTCAGTTTCTACAATTGAAAGCGAAGTGTGAAGCGATTCGGTGTCTAAATCCCGCAAAAAGTATACTTGAATTCTCACTTCTTGCCGAAGCTGTTTTTCCCAACGCGAACCCAGGAACGATAAGACAGAGAGAAGACCGATTAGAACAAGGGTCAATGTCATCCCTACTACTGTCGTAAACGTAGTGGTTGCCTGTGATGCGGGTAAGCGATTGTTGTTTTTACTACGACTTAATGCCATGCCCCAAAGATGCACCATAGCGCCTTTAATATTTAAAAGTTTAACAAAACAATGCTTATTCTTAATAAATCTAAATAAGGCGGGGTTATGCAGTCAAAACGTCTATTTTTGCATTATGATTACAGTTAGTGAAGGAGCCAAGACTCAAGTGTTAAAATTACTGAGTGAAGAAGGCCGCCCAAAAGGCAGCTTTGTCCGTGTAGGAGTTAAAGGAGGTGGGTGCAGCGGACTTATGTATGAGATGGACTTTGACCACGAGATGAATGAAGGGGATCAAAATTTTGAAGACAAAGGCGTAAAAATAGTCGTAGATAAAAAAAGTTTTCTTTACCTGGTGGGCACTGAACTACGTTACAGTGGAGGCCTGAACGGGAACGGATTTGAGTTTTACAACCCGAATGCAAATCGCACATGTGGATGTGGCGAGAGCTTTTCACTTTAAACATTCATTATATTAAAGCTCTATGGAAAGGATAGATGAAGATAAACTAATTGATGAAGTTACTGGTAAGAGCTATGAGTATGGTTTTACCACTGATATCGAATCTGAAACCCTTCCTCCTGGCTTAAATGAGGGTGTTGTTCGCACAATTAGCGCAAAAAAGAATGAGCCGGAGTGGCTTTTGAATTGGCGTTTAGAGGCGTTTAAAGTTTGGTCTGAAATGAAAGAACCAGATTGGGCGCACGTGGAATATGAAAAGCCAGACTTCCAAGCCATAAGCTATTACTCTGCACCGAAACAGAAGAAAGAACTTGCATCTTTAGATGAAGTTGATCCGAAGCTTTTAAAGACAATGGAGAAACTGGGGATAAGTATAGAAGAACAAAAGAGACTAAGTGGCGTTGCAGTAGATTTTGTGATGGACAGCGTTTCTGTAGCGACCTCTTTTAAAGAGAAACTGGGCGAGCTGGGCGTGATTTTTTGTTCACTCGGCGAAGCGATTCAAGAGCACCCAGAATTGGTACGCAAGCACTTGGGAACGGTCGTTCCTCAAAGAGACAATTACTACGCTGCATTGAATTCGGCGGTATTCACCGACGGTTCCTTTTGTTATATCCCCAAAGGTGTGAGATGTCCGATGGAATTAAGCACTTATTTCAGGATAAACCAAGCAGGAACAGGTCAATTCGAACGCACGTTGATTGTTGCTGACGAGGGGAGCTACGTCAGTTACTTAGAAGGGTGCACGGCGCCACAGCGAGATGAAAACCAACTCCATGCAGCTGTTGTGGAGATTATATCTCACGATGAAGCAGAGGTGCGATACAGTACAGTACAAAACTGGTATCCTGGAGACCAAGATGGCAAAGGAGGGGTCTTCAATTTTGTCACAAAGCGGGGGCTGTGCCATCGCGCGTCAAAAATTAGCTGGACGCAAGTAGAAACTGGTTCTGCTGTAACATGGAAGTATCCGAGCTGCATCCTGAAAGGAGACGACAGTATCGGAGAGTTTTTCAGTGTCGCCGTTACAAACAACAAGCAACAGGCAGATACGGGTACAAAGATGATTCACATCGGAAAGAGAACGCGGTCGACGATTATTTCAAAAGGAATTTCGTCGGGACATTCACAAAATTCATATCGCGGACTGGTCCAAATACATCCTGGAGCTGAAAATTCCCGAAATTTTTCTGTGTGTGATTCACTCCTCATGACTGATACTTGCGGAGCGCATACTTTCCCCTATATAGAAGCCAAGAATCCGACGGCTCAAATTGAGCATGAAGCGACCACATCGAAAATAGGAGATGACCAAATATTTTATTGTCAGCAGCGAGGGATTGAAGAGGAGGAGGCGATAGGCCTTATTGTCAAAGGGTACGCAAAAGATGTTTTAAATAAACTGCCAATGGAGTTTGCAGTTGAAGCCCAAAAACTCCTTACTATTTCACTCGAAGGAAGTGTTGGTTAATTATTGAAAAAGAACGATGCTGAAGATTAATAATTTATGCGCCAAAGTCGGCGACAAAGACATTCTAAAGGGGCTTAACTTGGAGGTAAAACCAGGTGAGCTTCATGCGATTATGGGGCCAAATGGTTCTGGAAAATCTACCCTAGCAGCTGTTTTGGCAGGTCGAGACTCCTTCGAAGTAACAGATGGATCAGTCGATCTTGATGGGATTGATTTGTTAGACTTAGAAGCGAGTGACAGAGCCAGAGAGGGCGTCTTTCTTGCCTTTCAGTACCCAATAGAAATCCCTGGTGTCTCCAATCTAAATTTTATGAAAGCCGCATTAAATGGCAAGCGGTCTCATCAAGGACTGGAGCCGATCAAGGCAAAGGATTTTCTCGCGAAGGTTAAGGAATGTTCATCTTTGGTTGAGCTAGATGGTCAGTTGCGAGACAGATCCGTGAACGAAGGGTTCTCAGGAGGAGAGAAAAAGCGCAACGAGATTTTTCAAATGGCCATGCTCGAGCCCAAGCTCGCCATTTTAGATGAAACTGACTCTGGCTTGGACATCGATGCGCTTCGCGTTGTTTCGAAAGGCGTCAATGCGATGCGGTCTTCAGAGAGAAGCTTTATTGTCATCACCCACTACCAAAGACTTCTAGAGCATATTGTTCCAGATTTCGTTCACGTATTGTCAAACGGGAAAATCGTCAAGAGTGGCGGGAAGGAACTTGCTTTGGAGCTTGAGGAGAAAGGATACGATTGGCTGAAGGAACCTTCCCACGACACCTCTAACGCCTAATCGATGTCAGTCTTTACAGATAAGTTCTCGGCAACTCTTCCTCCTCCAACAAGGAAGTCAGAGCGATGGAAATATTCTCCAATTGCGAAGCTTTTAAACCATGAGATTGAGATCTCTAAAGCGTCTGCTCAAGGGCTTAACGGATGGCCAGAGTCTTTGATGCCAAACCCTGTATTGAACCTTGATGCCTATCTCGTCGTGTTTAAGAACGGTGTTTTCGAGCCCACCTTAAGTGACCTGCCTGTATCTGACGGCGTAGATTGTATCCCATTCAGTAAAATGGATCAAAGTGGACCGCTTGAGTTCTCGAATGTTTATCATCAAAAAGAATGGATAGGTGAGCTCAACGACACCTACCGTCAAGATGGGCTTTCGCTTCATGTTCACCGCAATGTGAAAGTCGATCGACCAATTGTTATTCACCACCTCACGGACGGCATCAATGTTGCGAGTTTTCCCAAACACTTGATCAAAGTAGAAGAAGGAGGCGAGTTGAATGTTGTGATTTGGTCAAGTGCGACGGATCGCTCAAGCGGAATGTACAATGGATTGTTAGAAGCCTCAATAGGGCCTAATGCCATCTTATCATTGGAAAAAGTGTGTAATGAAGGGGGCAAAGTATTCCACTTTTCGCATGAGCATATCGTCCAAGAGCGAGACAGCAAACTGAAAATGCACACCTTTACCATCAAAGGCGACTGGGTGCGAAACGAATTGGAGATTATCTCTCGAGGCAAGGGCACAGATTCCGTTTTTAATGGCGCTTATCTCCCACTTGGGACAGAGCATATTGACAACCACACAACGATGGACCACACGTCTTCGGACTGCACGTCTTCGGAGCTTTACAGGGGCATCATGTATGGACATTCGACAGGAGTGTTTAATGGCAAGGTCTTCGTAAGGCCGGATGCACAGAAAACGAATGCATTTCAGCAAAACACGAACATCGTTGCTGATCGTGGCGCAGCTATAAACACAAAGCCAGAACTAGAAATTTATGCCGACGATGTTAAATGTGCGCACGGGTGCACCGTGGGACAATTTGATTTGGATGCGCTATTCTATCTTAAATCTCGTGGGATTGATGAAAAGGCGGCAAAAGCTTTGCTTGTCGAAGCATTTTTGGCGGATGTTCTTTCAAGCGTTTCAAGCACAGAATTGAGCGCAGAAATTATGAGCCTTTATACAGAACGCCATGGATGGTAATTACGATGTCGCTGCTATTCGAAGAGAATTCCCCATTCTAGAGCGGAAGGTGAATGGCTTTCCCCTGGTGTATTTAGACAGCGCAGCCTCTGCGCAAAAACCGCGTACAGTGATTGAAACACAACGCGAATATTTGTCCCATTTTCACAGCAACATTCATCGCGGAGTGCACACTCTTGCCACTCAGGCGACCGAAGCTTTCGAAGGCGCACGTGAGACGATTAAAGCGCACTTTAATGCGGCTGAAAACGCAGAAATAATCTTTACTGCGGGAGCCACTGATGGGATTAATTTGGTCGCGGGCACTTGGGGTAGAGCTAACCTTACGGCATCTTCAACTGTTTTGATGACGCGTCTTGAACACCACAGTAACATCGTTCCATGGCAGATTCTCGCTTCTGAAATTGGTTTTAAAATTGAGGTCATAGAGATATTTCCTGAGGGCACAATTGATCTGGAGGACTACAATGCCAAACTGGCGCTTGCGCCTTCTTTGGTCTGTTTTTCTCATGTTTCAAATACATTGGGAACGATTAATGACGCAAAACAACTTACTTCTTTGGCCCACGATGCGGGTGCAATGGTCATGGTTGACGGCGCACAAGCAGCCCCCCATATGAATGTCGATTTGCAGGACATCAATTGTGATTTCTATGTTGCCTCAGGTCACAAAATGTACGGTCCTACAGGGATTGGGTTTCTTTATGGAAAACGTGCGCTTTTGGACGCGATGCCGCCATGGCGTGGGGGAGGAGAGATGATTTCTTCAGTAAGCTTTGATGTGCCGACAACCTTTAATGTTCCCCCTTACAAATTCGAAGCGGGCACCCCTCACATCTCAGGTGCGATTGCGCTTGGCGCTGCAATCAAATGGATGGAGTCAGTAGGGCTCGACAATATTGCGGCGCATGAACTTGCACTCACGAAGTACGCACACGAAAAACTACTTCAAATTGAAGGCCTCAGAATATACGGTACTGCAGAACACAAAGCCGGTGTCGTGAGTTTTCTCGTGGAGGGAATTCACCCTTCAGATCTGGGAACCCTCTTAGATCAATTGGGCATAGCAGTCAGGACGGGACACCACTGCACAGAACCCCTCATGGACTGGTATAAAATCCCAGGCACCGTTCGTGCAAGCTTCGGAGCTTACAATACTTTTGACGATGTAGACGCGTTAGTAGCTGCTTTAGAAAGAGCCATAAAGATGTTGAAATAAGCGCATTTACAACTCCCTTTTTATTAAATACCTTTGCGTTATGGGAAACATGAAACTGTTAGAGGCACGCCAAAACGAAATTATTGAGGAGTTTTCTATGTTTGGAGATTGGATGGAGAAGTATGAACACATCATCGAGATGGGCAAAGAACTTAATCCACTCGCCGAAAGTGACAAAACGGAAG
Source organism: uncultured Flavobacteriales bacterium (assembly GCA_905480095.1). Lineage (GTDB taxonomy): Bacteria > Bacteroidota > Bacteroidia > Flavobacteriales_D > Sanyastnellaceae > UBA974. The sequence goes on along the minus strand of CAJQPF010000038.1, from coordinate 25,145 downwards.
ACAATTTAATACGCGGGTGCCAAAGCAGGGTTTGGCTTTCGGCACAAAAAGATGAAGAAGGTGACGTGGTGTTTTCTGCCGACAGCGATGCGATTATCACAAAGGGATTGGTGGCTTTAATGGTGAGGGTTTTGAGTGGAGCCAAACCTGAGGATATTGCGAACGTAGATTTACACTTCTTAGCAGATATAGGGTTGAATACACATTTAAGTCCGACACGATCGAATGGCCTTGCTTCTATGGTCAAGCAAATGAAGATGTACGGACTTGTTTTTTCTGCGCGTTCTTAAACGAGAAATAATATTGCGATGTTATCGTTCCTGTCAAATTTAAATCCAGATTTTAAGAAACTGCTTTCAGGAAGTGGTTTGGTCATGGCATTTAAAGTTGCTGGAGCTGGCGCAGGTTATGTTTTTGCCTATTTGATCACATCAAACTACGGCGCGGAAAGCTTTGGAGTCTTTGAATTGAGCTTGACAGTCCTCACCATCGCGACTGTGGTTGGAAGTCTAGGTTTAGATGGTGCTTTGGTGAGATTTATTCCAGAATTTATTGAAAAGAAAGCGCCCGGCCACCTGAGAAAGGTCTATGGCTATGCCCTTTCTGTCGCATTGCCATTTTCAATGATGCTTGCGGCCTTACTCTATGTGTTTTCAGATGATCTCGCCCTTAAATTCGGGAATGAACTGCTGGGAACCCCTTTTAGAGTCACAGCTTTTTTGGTTCCATTTTCAACGTGGTTTGGCATAAACGCTGAAGCATTTAGGGGCATGCGCCGTATGATTGAATACAGTGTTTTGCAAAGAGGAACAATAATTTTAATAGCAATAGCATCGTTTTTCATCTTCAAGAACTTTGCGATAGAACTGTCGGATAATGTAGTGCCTTTAATTGCTTTTGGAATCGGATTGGTCTTGCTGGCCCTCCTCTCAGGCATCGTTACTCCTAAAAAGCTAAGCCAAACAGTCCCCCTTTCTTCCAGTGATAAATTAATAAAACCCTTGGAGATTAAGCCGTTGCTTATAGTGGCATTCCCCATGCTCATGAGCACGTCGATGTTCATGATTATGAATTGGACAGATACGATTATGATTGGGTACTATCGCGACGAGTCTCAGGTGGGTGTGTACCGACTCGCCTTTAAAGTCGCCAACTTAATCACATTTACTCAGTTTGCGATAAGCAGTATCGCGGCCCCAATGTTTAGCTCGTTTTTCGCGAAAAAGGATATGGAAGGCATGAAAAAAATCACGAGAAACATCGGCTACATGAACCTTGCGATTAGCACACCTATTTTCATACTGATGTTGATCTTCCCGTCTTTCGTATTGGACTTTTTTGGAGAAGAGTTTTCTGCGGGAGTGGCGCCACTGATTGTTCTTGCCATAGGCCAAATCATTAACGCCATATGTGGCCCTGTAATGTACATCCTTACGATGACCGGAAAGGAAAAGAAGGCACGCAACATCATCATTGTTGCTTCTGTGGTTAACCTCGGTTTAAATTTTTATTTAATTCCGATTTACGGTCTGATGGGCGCAGCATATGCAACGGCAATAAGCACGATCATTTGGAACGTTTTGGCCGTGGTACAAATCAAAAAAGAGTACGGATTTATTTCGATCCCTCACCCATTTTAATTAAAGACTGTCGGCCTCTTTTTCCAACCGCAGCACCTCTTTTGCAAACGCTTGCATGTTCTCATCTCTTACAGGCGCAGAAGGCGGAAACTTTTCTTGCCGGTGATCCACCTGGGCTCCATTTTTCCAAAACCTAAAGCACACGTGCGGGCCTGTTGCAAGACCAGTGCTACCGACGAGACCTATTGTTTGGCCTTGACGCACCCGATCCCCGACGGCACACTTACGCTTACTCATATGCAGATACTGAGTCTCGTATGTATTGTTGTGGCGAATCTTGACGTAATTGCCGTTGTTCTTCGTGTAAGCAGACTTGATGATGACTCCATCGCCAACAGCTAAAATTGGGGTTCCTGTAGCCGCCGCATAATCAGTGCCCAGATGTGGTTTTATTTTTTTTAAAACCGGATGAAAACGCTTTTTATTAAATGCACTTGAGATTCTGGAGAACTCTACAGGGGATTTAAGAAACGCCTTCCTTAATGAGGCGCCTTGAGGATCAAAATAGTCCTCCCCGTCTCCTTGGTTAAATCGGTATGCCTGCAATGGCTGGCCGTGATGTGTGAAGCTAGATGAAAGAATGACGGGAAGCCCTACAGGTTTTCCATTGGCCATTTTTCGGAAGTAATACACGTCAAAAATGTCCCCCTTCTGAACATGTGTAAAGTCAATCGTCCAAGCGTATACCCCTGCCATTGAAATAGAGAGGCTGGTCGGGGCATCTAATGCTTCTAAATCCAGGTAAAGTGACCGAGATATTTTGCCTTGAACACGACGATATAAAGTATCTACAGGATAAGATCCAAGTTGAGCACCCAGTGTGTCTCCTAAAGAAAAAACCACATAATCAATGTCATTTCTCTCGTAAATCAACCATTCGGGGATGTTTAAGGAGTCAGCTGTCGATGCAATCCACCAACGTCTGTTTGCCCTCATCTCTCGGACATCATACACATCCTTTGCGTTTGCAGCAAGCGTTGCCACCTTTCCTGATCCAAATTTATATGCATCCAGAATATGAGACAGTGACTGACCTTCTTTTACGCGTCCTGAATCAACATCGAGGCCCTCCCACAAAACACCAAACCGCATTTCTGGTTCGTGAACTTGATGGGGGCTGGCAAAGTCACCATTCTGACCATCCTTTGGATGTGTTGTGTCATTCATGCAACTAGAAAGCGAAAAAAGACATATGAGGAAAACAAAAATGCGACTCATGTAACGTTAGCTATTGATGCCGAATATTTCTTTTTTCACCCAACTTTTCCCCCAATCTTCAAGTTCTTGCTCAGTCCATAATTCTGGGAAGAAAATACGTTTTTGAAAACGTGGAGGAAGGTATTTCTGCCAATTTGTTCCACCAGTTGCGGCGATATCTTCTGGGTCACGTTGAAGATAACGGACGGCAGATTTGTAATGTGCCAGGGTCCAGTTAATATTGACATTTACGTCTAGCCATCGCATGGCATGTTTCAGCTCATCTTTCAACGTGTCATCGTCAGAAAAGTTTAATGAAGCTGCAGCTGAGCGAATGTTCGCAGAAAAATATTCCTCCGCCATGTCGAGTAAATCATTGTCGTACTTCTTCTCGAATTGTTTCAGAGTGAGGGTCTTTGCGCCAGTCTTAAGTTCAGATGCTCCTTCACGCCAGTATAGATGTTTGAAAACCTTTGGCAAATCATCAATTGTGGGGTTTGAAAATTTATCTCGGTGATTTATGTGAGCGATCCGGTCGATAGACGTTGAACAAATCTCAATCTTTCGGTATTGGGCGCTTTGGAAGCCACTCGCAGGAAGCAGAGACATTCGAAATTTTAAGAATTCAGCGGCGTCCATTCCATCGACCATAATGTCAAAACTACTTGTGAGCGCCTCAAAGTATCTGTTTATTCTGCGAACTCTCTCTAGCAGGAAGGCTGGGGTAAGCTCACCAGCTTCGACACTTTGCGCCACCCGATCGAATTCGTGTAGACAAAGTTTAAAGTAAAGCTCAGTAATTTGATGGTAAACGATAAAGACCTTCTCATCTGGATAAGGTGTGATGGGCTGTTGTAAATTTAGGAGCGTATCGAGGTTGATATAATCCCAATAAGTCAGAAAGTCTGCATAAAGGAGGCCATCTAAATACGAGGAAATATCTTGTCCCATTGCAGCATATTTTTTCTGCAAGGCGCTAAGCTTATCCAAAATTTCAGGAGAAAAATCTTCGTTCGTAGGCATGTCATTCAATTAATTTACAGAGGCAATGCATTTTAACTCAATCGCAATGGGAGTGGGCAGGCAATTTACTTCAACAGTGGTTCTGCAAGGGCGATTTTCTCCAAGATCTGAAAAATACGACGCATAGATGCGATTGAACGTTGCAAAATCGCGTGACATATTTACCAGAAAGACTTGGATATCTACCAATTCCTCCCAAGAGCTCCCACTCGCCTCTAGAATAGCCTTGACGTTTGAAAAAACGGCATGTACTTGCGCTTCAAAATCAAAGGCTATGATTTCACCACGCTCAGAGAGTTCAAGGCCAGGCACTTTGCTGTCGCCATTGCCTGAGCCGGCCACGCGCGGACCGACTCCACTTAAAAATAAAAGGTTCCCAACACGTCTGGCGTGGGGGTATGATCCGACCGGTTTGGGCGCAGAAGATGTAGAAATGCTATCACTCATGGCTCGAAGGTAGTACCTTGCAGCTATGCGTTACGAAAAATTACCCTCTGCGTTATACACACGTAATAGAAAAGTGTTGTCCAAGATGCTTGAATCCAAGGGCTTAGCCCTGTTTTTCTCCAATGATATTTTTCCAACAAGTGCCGATGGAGAGTTGCCATTTAAGCAAGCGTCGGATATTTTTTACCTCAGTGGGGTTGACCAAGAGGAAACCATTTTACTTCTTTTCCCTGATGCACATGCGGCATCAGACAGAGAGATTATTTTTACGATTAAGACAAGTGCAGAACTTGCAATTTGGCATGGCGCAAAGCTCACAAAGGCTGACATACAAGCGCAGACAGGCGTGCAAAATGTACAGTGGCTCTCGTCTTTTGACGCGATTCTTCATCGCCTGATGGCTGAAGCGGATGTTTTATATCTCAACGACAATCCCCATACACGCGCAAGTTCAGAAGTGGAAACGAGAGAGAAGAGAGAAAACGCGCGGATAAAAGCGACCTATCCGAATCACAGAATTGCCCGTTCATCACCTTTTTTATATGATCTACGCGCCGTCAAACAGAAGTCGGAAATTCTTCAGATGCAGCGCGCCTGTGACATCACAAAAGCGGGTCTGGATCGCGTTTTGCAGTTTGTAAAGCCAGGGGTCATGGAGTACGAGATTGAGGCAGAGTTTATGCATGAATTTCTAAGAAGAGGGTCTCGTGGTTTTGCCTACACACCAATTATTGGAAGTGGGCCTAGCGCTTGTGTCCTCCACTATATTGAAAACAACAAGGAATGCAAGGCAGGCGATGTCATTTTATTAGATGTAGGTGCTGAATATGGAAATTATGCGGCTGACATGACAAGGTGTATTCCTGTGAGTGGGAAATTCACCGACAGGCAAAGAGCAGTCTACAATTCTGTGTATTCAGTCATGCAGAGTGCGATGCAGCTGCTCCGTCCTGGCGTGAGTTTGCACGATTATCACAAAGAAGTCGGGGAGCTGATGACGCGTCAACTTTTAGATTTGAAGCTGATCGACAAACACGATGTGGAAAAACAATCTCCAGGACAACCAGCGTACAAAAAGTATTTTATGCACGGGACCTCCCACTTTATAGGCCTTGATGTACATGACGTGGGCCACTGGCATAAGCCGATGCAAGCGGGGAACGTTTTCACCTGTGAGCCAGGGATTTATATTCCTGAAGAAGGACTGGGAATCCGCTTGGAGAATGACATTGTTATCACAGAAGATGGGTTCGTTGACCTTATGGCGCACATCCCTCTTGAGGCGGAGGCGATAGAAGATGGGATGAACACATAGATCCTTAAGAAAAGAAAGAAAAAATACACTTTGATTCACTAACTTGTGTGTCAAATAATGATGGAATATGATGAATGATTTTTGTAAGTTATTAGCGGTGTCGACGTTTTTTATTTCGATGAATTTCACAACAGTAAATGCCCAATTTGCAGGTTATACAGTGGAATTAGACACAATGTTTTTAGAGGAAAACAGCGACCTAGAATTCTATGGCACATATCGTGTGTACGCGAACTTTACAAACGAGAACGACGCAATCAGTGCCATATGGTCAGACGTAGGCGCAGAGGGGACGCCTCCGATGTACATAAATGCACCTTGTGGGTGTCACAACCCCGTTGAAAGCAGTGCTGCAATGGACGCAACCAACAGTTCTGTGCTTTGGAGCACTTTCCCGGAATATGAATTCGACACATATTGGACAATAGGCATGACAAGTGGAGATGCTGAAGGTCAGCTCCCAAGCACGATCGGAATGCCGGAAGGGAATGAGATTTGTTCAGAATCTACAGACAACGGAGCTGTATTCGCAATAGGCATTCCGCCCAATGCTTTGGCTGGAGAGGAATTGCGGGTTTTGATTGCACAAGTCACCACTTGCGGTGATTGGTCGCTTCAGACGTGTTTTCAAACGTTTGTGAATGCAGACCAAACCAATTTGGTTCTAAATTGCCCAGAGCTTTTGGAGTTTACGCACCCCTACCTGGATGGAGAATGTGTCAATGACACGGACGGTGATGGCGTGTGTGATGAATTTGAAATTGCAGGCTGTTACGAGCCAGATGCATGTAACTACGATCCGAATGCAACAGACGACAGCATGAATTGTGATTACACGTGCTATGGTTGTATCGATGTTGTGGCATGTAATTTTAATGCGATCGCGACCGTTGATGATGGAACCTGTGACTTTTTAAGTTGTGCAGGTTGTATGAATGCGATGGCATGCAACTACGACATGGAAGCGACAATTGATGACTCTACTTGTTTTTTGCCCGGAGATCCTTGTGATGATGGAGACCCTTATTCTTTAGACGATGTGATTCAACCTGATTGTATGTGTTTGGGATATGGTTGCAATGATCCAGATGCGTGTAACTTCTCTGCGTCAGCGATTCCAGACCCTACAATTTGTAGCTACTTGAGTACGTATGCAATCTCAGGAGAAGTGGCTCCGACAGCAAATATGCTCTTGTCCTACTCATATCCGAACACCACAGGGAGCACCTACGAATGGGTCTCTACAAGTGGTGACATTACAGATGGCGAAGGGACATCTGATGTAAACGTTTCTTGGTGGGGCTCTGGATCGGGCTCTCTATGTGTCACAGAAACAAACAGTGGTGGTTGTTCTAGTGAAGAAGTTTGTCTTGCAGTAAATATCACGCCCGTTTCCATTGACGAGTTGGAGAGTATTGTTTTCGATGTATATCCGACTCCGGCTTCGACGGTACTTCAGATAAATGTTCTTGAAGCAACCTCAGCTGAAGCATCGCTTCTTTTGCGAGATTATTCAGGTCGTATTGTGAGAAGCTACACATTACAAAACGCCACGACAATCGATGTTTCCGAAATTTCAAGAGGCGCATATATTTTACAACTCAACATTGAAGGAGGCACCCCGTCATACAAGCACGTGATATTAAATTAATCTGAAACAATGAAAAGGAATTGGGTTTTATATGGATGTTTTCTGTTTTTCACAGCAAATTTCTCTGCCCAAACATTACCTCATACGGATTATTTGGGCGTTGGACATGTGACGGGAATATCTGTCACAACAAGCGGAACAGGATCTTTGGGCGAGGGCATCAACACCATGAATGGATCCGGAATGGACCAACAACTTCGTGATGCTGCTAGATTCTTAGGTCAGGCAACCACTGGGTGTGATTTTGAAACCATTGAAGCGCTTTCGGCTCAGGGTTTTGAAAACTGGCTAGACAACCAAATGCTCTTGCCAGAAATGAACTATTTGGACACCACCCGTATGGTCTGGGATCATTTTGTTCAAGCATATTATGATGAATGGGGCGAGATCATCATCAACGGAAATGAGGATGTCTTTCCAGCACATTTTTATTGGCGCATGGCATGGTGGAACAATGCAATGTCTGGGGAAGACTTGTTGAGGCAGAAAGTAGCGCTGGCTCTCAGCGAAATACTAGTGACCTCTGAAGATTCTAAATTGGATCGGGATGCTTTCGGATTGGCCTCTTATTATGATGTTTTGTATTCGAACGCTTTAGGCAATTACAGAGATTTGCTTGAGGAAGTGACATATCATCCAGCCATGGGATACTTTCTCAGCTCGATCAACAATTCGCCCACCAACGAAGCGGAAAACATTCATCCTGATGAAAACTACGCACGAGAGGTCATGCAACTGTTCACAATAGGGATCCATCAGCTTGAACTGGACGGCTCCATTGTGACGGATGAAGATGGTGTTCCGATTCCGACCTATGAGAACAACGATGTTGGAGAACTGGCCAAAGTATTTACGGGTTTGGGCCCAGCACAATATTGGTCGCCTTGGGTCGATTATTCCGAGGAGACAGTGGAATGGGGTGTTTGGTACAATACGGTGCCATTTATCAATTCTACCATGCCGATGGTCATGTTCGAAGGGTGGCATGAGGAAGGTGTCAAGCATCTGCTTAACGGCGTTTCCACAGTCGATGGTGCTTCAGGCGGTCAGGACATCGACATGGCTCTAAATCTCCTCTTTGAACATTCAAACACACCTCCTTTTGTCAGTAAACGATTGATTCAGAGAATGGTAAAATCTAACCCTTCTCCTGAATACGTTGAACGTGTGGCGTCAGTTTTTCTGAACAATGGTGAAGGGGTGAGGGGAGATTTGTCTGCGGTTGTGAAGGCGATTCTTCTGGATGAGGAAGCAAGACATTGTTCTTGGATTGAAGACATAAGCAGTGGGAAAATGCGTGAACCCATGATGCGGTACATGCAATTGTTGAAGGCCTTTAATGCCTCAAATCAATCTGGTAAGATGTGGAGTGTTGGCTGGAGAGCTGAAGAAATGGGGCAACACCCGATGGCGTCTCCCACGGTGTTCAATTTCTTCCTGCCGACTTACGCGCCTTCAGGCCCGATATCTGACTCATCCTTAGTTGCACCGGAGTTTGAGTTGTTAAACTCGGCAAGTTCAATTAAATATATCAATCTCATTTCTGAGATGTGTTTCGGAGAAGTGTATATGGAATCCATTACAATGGCGCATCCGGATGACATTGGGATCCCTTGGTGGGACATGGCAGCCTCTCCAGACGACAATGTCACTCTGGACTTTGAGGATGAAATCATTTTGGCATCGAATGATTTGCATGCAATGGTCGATAGACTTAACATACTCCTTGCAGGCGGGACAGCCTCCTCAGAGACGATCGACACAATTGTAACGCTCCTTGATGTAGAAAGTATTTCCCCAGCAGATAGAGTTAAAGTAGCCCTTTATCTTCTCTTAATTTCCCCGGATTATATCATCCAAAAGTGACCTCAATGAAACACAATAATAAAATATCTAGGAGAAATTTCATTGGCACTACGGGTTGTGCTGCAATGGGCTCAACCGCCTTTCTTTCATCATTTACCACCCTGGGAATGATGAATTCCCTGGCACCACCACCACCACCTGATGACTATAAAGCGCTCGTGTGCATTTTACTTGCCGGAGGCAACGATTCATACAACATGATCGTACCAACATCATCGGAGCCTTATAATGTTTATGCCGCTACGAGATCAAATATAGCATTGCCGCAAGGCGATTTGTTGCCCCTGAACTACACCGACCCTTCGGGCATCAATTACGGCCTCAATCCTTCCATGCCAGAAGTCGCCAACATGTTTAATACGGGAAGAGCAGCAGTGATTGCCAATGTGGGGACCTTGATTGAGCCAGTGACCAAATCCCAAATCTTGTCTGGGGCGGCGCCCGTTCCATTAGGTTTAAAGTCTCATTCGGACCAGGCACGCCATTGGCAAACATCTATTCCTCAGTCGCGAAATGCGAAAGGTTGGGGCGGAAAAGTCGCAGACATCCTTGCATCTGGCAACTCAAATCAAGACATGTCTATGAACCTTTCACTTGCTGGGACAAACCTATGGCAAGCTGGAAATACTGTTGACGAATTTACGATCACACCTCAAGGAAGCGTAGGCATAAATATGCTCAACAGCACAGATGCTTTTTCGATGCTTGTGGGTGAAGGTGTGTCAAACATCATGGATCAGCAATACGCAGACATTCTCAAGCAGACTTATGCGAACAAAGTGAATGCGTCCCAAAACCAACATAACGTTTTCACGTCGGCCCTCTCAGATTTAAACCCGTTGTCTACAGAATTTGCCAACAACCAATTTTCTAAACAAATGAAAATGGTGGCCAACAGCATTGCGGTGTCGGGATCGTTAGGCATGGAAAGACAGACTTATTATCTCAAACTCGGTGGATTTGACACACACGGGGAAGTTATCAATAATCAGGCAGCCAAACTCTCGCTTTTGAGTGGTGCGATCGGATCGTTTTATGAAGCCATGGACGAGCTCGGAATTTCTGAAAAGGTGACAACATTTACGATTTCAGATTTTGCGCGGACCTTAACATCTAACGGGGGAGGTTCTGATCACGGCTGGGGCGGTCATTCTATGGTGTTTGGCGGTGCAGTAAACGGTGGCCAGTTCTATGGCCAATACCCCTCTTTAGAAATGGGAGGAAACCTAGATGTCGGAAATGGCGTGTTGATCCCTGAGATCTCAACAGATCAATATTTTTCAGAACTCGCGCTTTGGATGGGTGTTTCCCCCTCGGATCTGCCAAACATATTTCCCAACCTAGAGAACTTCTATACACCTGGGGTTGGCACCCCTATTGGATTTATGAATCTTTAATTCAGAATGATGAAAGCACACTCTTTTTTCTGTCTTGCATCGTTTCTCAGCTTTGTCCTGCTTCTCAATTCGAATACGCTCCATGCTCAAATGTGCGAGGGCGATCACTCAACGTCGTCAGACGATGCGTGGCAATCTTGTGTTGAGACTGTAAACCCTAACCCTGATAGATCAGAAGGTCATTGGATACGTTATGATCTTGGTGCTTATTATGAACTCAACCAAAGCCATTTTTGGAATTACAATGTGTTTGGCGAAACCGCTCGTGGGGTGGACAATATGGTTATAGACTGGTCTCTTGATGGCACCAATTGGAATTTCTGGGGTGACATCAACCTTGAAGAAGCGCCAGGCACGGAGAACTATTTCGGCGAAACCGGCCCGGATTTTGATGGTCTGGTTGTACGCTACCTGCTTCTGTCGGTCACTTCAAACCACGGTGGAAATTGCTATGGGTTTTCAGAGATAAAACTCAACGTGAATCCTATCGTGGGTTGTATGGGAGATATCGTGCTGAATGGAAGCATTGATATTAGCGATGTTTTATTCCTCCTCAGTGAATATGGATGCCTTACAGAGTGTGAAGCTGACGTTGATGGGGATGGCGCTGTGTCGATTTCAGATGTCTTGGTCGTCCTTGCTGTGTTTGGTCAAACCTGTTAAAAACAAAGTTTATTTTTCAGTTTGTCCTCCAGTGATTGGCCACGTCTAAGTTTCTCAAAGGATTCAGACAGACTTGGCGTTTCAAACACAGGTTTGTCCAAACTCTGAAAGTATAGACAACAGATCACTGACGTTGACGTTCCCGTCACCCGTAACATCTGCGTTACATCCTGCCGTGCAACCGAATTCTGCCAAAACCAGAAGAATATCGCCTACGTTAATTGACCCATCAAAGTTTGCGTCATTCAAGCAAAAACAACTCTCTGGAGCGCTGAAAACGTCCAAGAAGACTGCTCCACATCCCGTATCAGCGACGAAGTCGATATTTAAATCAACGGTCAATCCGTTTGAAACAAGATCTTCTAAAGTGAGTGTCGCAAGAATAGCTACACCTGAAAGACTGCTCGTGTTGTTCCCATCCAGTATGAAATCTTGACCATTTAAAGTGATCTCACCTGAGGCAGGAGGGTCCAAAAGTGTCAAATTTATTTCCTGTGTGTATACCCCAGAATTCAGGTCACACTCAGATGTAACTCCTGCGCTCGCGTCTATGACATCACATACATAAGGCACAAAGCTCCACTCTGTCACACCAAACTCACCATTACCTATGTAAATAAATGGAGGTTCCCCCGCAATAAAGTCGTTGTCCCCCCATATGTTATTTACGACTGCGTTAAGCTCTGAGGCGTGATTGGGACTCCCCCATTGAACGTAGTCAACAACTTGATTTATCGGGTTCACGAGCGACAATTCTCCTTCGTTTGTATAGATGAATGTAGGATCCCAGTCCGACCAAACCACATCCAAGGTTTCCCCCGCAAGAATGACATACCCAGGCGTCACAAGTGATGCGAGATCTACTTCTGAAAAGTCTGAAAACAGACTGAATCCATCCAACCCATCGTCACAATTACCTGTGTTATTTATTGATATTGTTTTTGTTACTGGGTTAACTTCTGAGATTCTTAAATTGAGGCAACAAGGATCGATGGCAGTGTAAGCCGCCGGGAATGTTACAATACAATCGGGCTGAGATGTAAAATACACCTCTACATCAACGGGGAGACCGTCAGCAGGTTGATTGACAAGTGTCACTGTTTGGGGACTCGACCCTATCGCATGAGAGGTGCCGTTTACAACGATGACACCTATGGTTGGATTGTTGTCATATGTGATGACAACCTGTTGCGTATATGTGCTTGTTGCTGGATTACAAGGCAATTGGAGGCCTGAAACAGCGGACACAATCTCACAGTTTTCCGAGATAAGATCCATACTCCATCCCATGTCTTTAAACATGCCTTCAGTAACAGGGCCAGGATTGTGGATTGCTTCTGCAGTTCCTAAGAAAGGCGTCATTAAGGAGTTTTCACTTCCTGATGGATAGGTGTTTTCTCTCAGGTGTGAATAACTGGACCCTCCATTCCAATTTGAAGGCGCATAAAGTCGAGGCCTACCTATAGTCGAAGCATCCCATCCTTCTGGCCCATTCCAAAACAGTGCATCACTTTCCAGTGCCTCACCTAAGTCAATGGTTCCGCTGTTAAAACCAAGAATGTCTGTACCATCTGAAGTTTCAACGAAAACATCATAAATCAGAGGTGTTCCAGACACCCCCGTAAAGCCAGAGTTTCCATTGTGTGTTGCACTGCCTATAAAACCGAGTCCATGACTCACTTCATGAAGCGCAACAGTTACAAAATCATATTTACCACCAGGCGTGTTGGCATCAGTGCCATAATACCAATTGATCTCATCACCAAATGTAATGTTCAGGTCGGGTTCTCCAGGTGACAGATCACTAACAGAAAGTGCGTTTGCCAAAGCTCCAGGAAAATATTTATTTGCAGAAATCGCTCCAGGAAAGTTTGAGTGCAACGTCTCGGGACCTGCTTGAGCAAGTATGCCTGAATTTAATGTACCCCAATCAGCGTTTACCCAAATCGTGATTTCACTGTTTAAGATCTGTCCCCAAATATCCAAGGCGTATTCAAGCGCAGTTTTCGCCTCTTCAGGAAATCCTTGACTGTATGTGACGACAATGTTAGACATCCGATCAGCACCAGGCGTAAACCACTGGGGAGGATCGACTTTTGAGAACGCGTCACGTCCTGTTCCAATCAAACCTGGGTTAGAACCCGAATGACAAGTCTCAGATAAATTGTGTTCAGCAATTTTTTCTTGCAGTGACGGGGGTCCGAAGAGGGTTTGGCCCAACACACTCCCTCCAAATGTGAGAAAAACGAAATAGATGAATAGTCTTTGAATCATGTTAGGACATGTATTATGTACTATTAAGATACAACATAAACACGCCCGCACACAATTTATGTATAGTTCATTGTGGTTATGCAATCGCAACCACCTCATTCACTTCTTCAATTTTTGAAGAGAGAAGTGTTTCGATCCCGCCTTTCAAAGTCTCAGTGGAAGATGGGCAACCAGCACAGGCCCCTCTCAGTTGTACGTAAACAACCCCCTCTTTAAACCCCACAAAATCGATCGCTCCACCATCTTGTTCTACAGCTGGCCTTACAAATTCATTAAGGAGGTCTCCGATTTGTTGATCAAACTCAGTAGGGGATAGGTTCTCAGATTCAATTAACGTTTCTATTGTTACAGCTGATTTCCCTTCTTGACCTGTTGAATCACTTAATGCAGACAGTTCAGATATTTTATCTTCCGTGACCGCAAACTCGTTATCTACAAGCCATTCCCTGATATATTCTCGAAGCTGCATAACAATCATTTCCCATCCCAAAGATTCATCTTTTGACACAGAGACGATATTTCCGCTTATAAAAACGCCAGTTACAAATGGAAAATTGAACAGTTCAGCCGCAAGTGGGGAACATACTTTTGCCTCTTGTGCATTCAGAAAATCCAACTGGTGTAATTCAGAAACGAGTTGTCTATCCACCATGAATTTCATTGTTGCTGGATTCGGGGTCATCTCAGCGTACACTGTAGTAGGGAATTTCGGTGTTTCCATGTTGTTTTCCATAGCTTTCTATTGCGTTGACTAATCATCTGCAAGATACTTCCGAATAATTCAGAACATTCCTCAGGAGTCATTAACTTGCCCCCTAGACACAAGAAACCCATGCGCAACCTATTTTCTCTGCTTCTTTCCTGCTTCTTATCTGTAGGGATTTATGCACAAACCCCCGCTCCCGCATCTTCTACCTTTCCCGTAAACGGAACTTTAGACAAACATTTGGTGAAAATCGTCTTGGAACATGGGACGGTGCATGTCGATGCATCGACTGTTCTGAAAGATGCCACAGTGGTTCTTTTCAGAGGCAATATAGAAGCTGTAAACCCTGAATCGGTTACGGGGCCAGCTGTTCGCTTAGACCTCACAGGATATCATCTTTACCCGTCTTTTGTAGATTTACATTCGTCATATGGTCTTCCAGATGTGAAGCCAGCGACGTGGTCTCGATCACCTCAGTATGAGACGAATGTTAAAGGTGCCTATGGATGGAATCAAGCGATCCGACCTGAAATTGATGCTTTTGAGAAATTTATCCCCGAGGAGAAAGATGCGAAGGCTTTTCGTGAAGCTGGATTTGGCGCACTTTTGACGCATGTTCCAGATGGCATTGTGCGTGGTTCGGGGGCGCTTGTTATGCCCGTAGATGATGCACGTGAAGCGATGCTTCTTCCACTTGTCACAACACATTTAAGCTTCCGTAAGGGATCTTCTCGCCAATCTTACCCGAGTTCTCTCATGGGAGCTACCGCTCTTTTACGCCAAACCTACCATGATGCTTTGTGGTATGCTTCCGCGTCAAAGGACCATCTTGCTGGAGGAACAAATCTCTCATTAGAAGCGTTTAATTTGAATTCAAACGTCCCCGTCATTTTCTCAGCGGGAAGTTGGAAGGATATACTTCGCGCGGATGTCCTTTCGAAGGAGTTCGATTTGGATTACATTCTCTTAGGAGGTGGCGATGGCTATCAGCGAGCTCAAGAAATAAAGTCTACCGGAGCGACCATTATTGTTCCAGTTAATTATCCAAATCCCTATGATCTCAGTGACCCCTTTCTTGCGAGATTTATTTCGTTAACTGAACTAAAGCACTGGGAACTCGCGCCAAGCAATGCCGCAATGCTTCATTCTGCTGGGATTAAATTCTGTCTGACAGCACAAGGGTTAAAAAGCCCATCCGAGTTTCTTCCAGCAGTTCGTCAAGCTGTAGATAGAGGTTTGCCTATTGATGTGGCTTTGCGCGCCATGACTGAAGTTCCTGCAAAATTACTTGGTGTTTCTGATCTTGTCGGAATGATTAAACCAGGACGTAAAGCAAACATCATCGTTGCAGATGGTCCTTTATTTGATTCTGAGACAAAGCTGATAGAGCACTGGGTTAGTGGAAGCCCGACCATCATGCTTGATCGGGATGCTTTAGATATCTCAGGAGAATATGACATCTCTTTTGGAGGTTATGGCGAGGAACTCAAGCATATTTCTGTAACAGAAGGCTGGAAAGCAGTAGAAGAAATAAATGACACAACAAAGAAAAAAGTATCTATTACACTAGACAACAGAACAGTAGTTCTTGGATTTGACACAGACAAAGGGCCACTTAGACTTACAGGGAATGTTTGGATGGACAGCAGGATTTGGGAGGGTTCAGTTCAGATGTCCGATGGTACTTGGGCTTCGTGGAGTGCTATAAAAATAGATTCTCAAGACGTGAAGGTGGTGACGGACTCCACGCGCACCGAGGACACAACACATGAATCGCTTGGGGAAGTATTCTACCCCTTTACAGCATATGGATCTCCGAAAGACCTCTCTACTGAAGTCTCAGAGAAGGCGGTGGTTATTCGCGGAGCGACGGTTTGGACATGTGAAAATGATGGAATCTTAAAGGACACAGATGTACTCCTTTACAAGGGAAAAATTTTTGCGGTGGGCTCGAGACTCAATGTGAGTGAATTCATCGGAGCGAATGTTGATATAGAAGAAATCAATGGCAGAGGGATGCATCTTACGCCAGGTATTATAGATGAACACTCTCATATTGCGATTGAAAGAGGCGTCAATGAGGCCACTCAGGCAAGCAGTGCTGAGGTTTTGATCGGTCATTCGTTAAATAGCGAAGATGTAAATATCTATAGGCAACTTGCGGGAGGCGTCACCTGTGCTCAACTTCTGCATGGGTCGGCGAACCCGATAGGGGGTCAAAGTGCAGTGATCAAGTTTAGATGGGGTTCTAAGCCTGCTGATTTGCTGTACGAGGATGCGACACCTTTTATCAAGTTTGCACTTGGCGAGAATGTAAAACAGAGCAATTGGGGCGATGCTCAAAAAATCAGGTTTCCCCAATCTAGAATGGGCGTAGAACAAGTGTTTTATGACCACTTCATCCGCGCGCGTGAGTATGGAGCGTCGTTTGTTAAGTACCGTCATGATCTGTCAAAAACGAGCCGCCGAGATTTGAAATCAGGCAAAGGACCCCTCAAGCCTCGCTACGACATTGAACTTGAGACCCTGCTTCAGATTTTAAGAGAAGAACGATTTGTAACATGTCACAGTTACAGACAAGACGAGATAAATATGCTGATGCATGTCGCGGACTCAATGAATTTTCGACTGAATACGTTTACGCACATACTCGAGGGTTATAAAGTCGCCGATAAGATGAAAGAACACGGGGCTGGGGGATCAACTTTCAGTGATTGGTGGGCCTATAAATATGAAGTAAAAGATGCAATACCCTATAATGGTGCAATCATGTATGGCCAAGGAATTACGACAGCATTCAACAGTGATGATGCAGAAATGGCACGGCGCCTCAATCAAGAAGCGGCAAAGGCCGTCAAGTATGGACAAGTGCCAGAGGAAGAAGCATTGAAATTTGTAACGCTTAATCCCGCAAAACTGCTCCATATTGATCACAAAACGGGATCAATAAAAGTGGGAAAAGATGCCGATATCGTGGTTTGGGATGACAATCCATTAAGCATGAATGCGCGAGCCGTCAGGACCTACGTCGAGGGAGAATGCCTCTTCAGCCTGGCGCAAGATTTGATTTTACGAGAATCAAATCAGATTGAGCGTGCCCGTATCACAAAGAAGATGCTGGCGGCTAAATCAGCAGGTGGCGTAATGCAAAAACCCACCGAGAAAATTCGCACACACTACCATTGTGATACAGAAACAGAGGAAAACAACTAAGTCATGAGATACGCTATACTATTCATACTTACAGGGTTTGTTTCGACAGCATCCCTTTCTCAGCAGACCCCTGCGCCAGAACAAACGCGCTCTATTCTCATCCTAGGAGGAACAGCTCATCTGGGTACGGGTGATGCCATAGAAGATGCCGCGATAGGTTTCAGGGATGGAAAAATAGACTTTGTAGGAAGGACCTTCCAGGCTGATAAAAGCAAATATGACGACACAATAGACGCTACAGGAAAGCAAATATATCCCGGGTTTATTGTGACAAACACCACCTTAGGTTTGCAAGAAATCGGTGCTGTGAGAGCGACTCAAGATCAATATGAAGTGGGAACGTTCCGACCAAATGTCAGAGCCATTATCGCCTTTAACACAGACTCCGAAATTACGCCTACCGTTCGTTCAAATGGGGTTCTAATGGGGCAGATCACACCACGCAGTGGTGTGATTTCCGGCGCTTCAGGAGTCGTTCAATTTGATGGATGGAATTGGGAAGATGCGTCAATGAAAATGGTGGATGGCATTCATTTAAACTGGCCTTCAACCCATCACAAACATGCTGTAGACGGGAAGATTGATATCCGTAAGCGGAAAACATATACGCAGCAAAAGCACGAAATTGAAAGGTATTTTGCGGAAGCGCGGGCCTATGCAGAAGCACACCCCGAGCCTTCCACTTCGGTAATGGATGTCCGGCACGAGGCCATGCGTGGCATTTTTGATGGATCACTTGCGCTTTATTGTCACGCCTCAGATGTCCGAGAGATTACCGAAGCAGTTCACTTCAAACGCGAAATGGGAATCAAACGTCTTGTGATCGTCGGCGGATACGATGCCTATCTCGTGGGAGATATTTTACGCGAAAACAATGTAAGTGTCCTTCTCACAAGCGTTCACAGGCTGCCGAGATTCACAGAAGACGACATTGATTTGCCCTATCGTTTGCCCAAACTACTCGCTGACGAAGGCGTCCTCTTTGCGCTTCAAGTCGATGCCAGAATGACGGAGATGAATACCCGAAATCTTCCATTCTATGCTGGCACAGCACGCAAATATGGTCTTACAGAAGAGCAGGCAATTATGGCCCTCACCCGAAATCCTGCAAAAATATTGGGCGTGGATGATGTATGTGGAACCATTGAAAGAGGCAAAGACGCGACTTTATTTATCTCTGACGGAGATGCTTTAGACGTGCGTACAAACCGTCTGATACATGCGTTTATTCAAGGTCGAACGATGGATCTTGACAACCGTCAAAAAGAACTTTACAGAAAATTTCAAACCAAATATGGCGCGGAGTTGCGCGATTGATTCAGAAACTAGGACGGATGATTTTGGTGTCAGTACCCGATTTTTGACCTTACGCGGGTCAGAACTTCGGAGGCTACAGTACGTGCCTGGTCTGCGCCATTTGACAATGCGAGATCTATTTCTTCACGATTCGCCATAAGCTCGTTAAAACGAGACCGTTCAGACTCAAAACCGTCGACAAGGGCTTCTAGCAGTTCTTTTTTTGCGTGCCCCCAACCATATCCTCCCGCACGTAAGGCGTCAGCCATTTTTTGTGCTTCATCTGGAGAAGCGAGCAGTTCATACAGTTTGAACACAACAGAAGAATTCGAGTCTTTCGGGTCTTCTAGGGGAGTGGCGTCTGTGATTATTTTCTTATTGATGGCCTTTTTGAGTGTGCCAGCATCGTCGAAAATGTTAATCGTGTTGTCCTGTGATTTAGACATCTTTCCGCCATCGGTCCCAGGCACATACATGGTTGATTCGCTCGTGAGCGCCTCAGGCAGAATGAGTGTATCTCCAAACTTGTGATTAAACCGAGATGCGACATCACGGGTCATTTCAAGATGCTGCATTTGGTCTTTGCCTACAGGAACCTTCTGAGCATCGTACAAAAGAATGTCTGCTGCCATAAGCATGGGGTACCCGAAAAGCCCAGCATTGACATCTTCTAAGCGGTCAGATTTGTCCTTAAAGCTGTGGGCCAAACCCAGTCGAGAATATGGAAACATACATTGTAAATACCACGCCAATTCAGTCACCTCCGGCACATCGCTTTGACGGTAAAAAACACTCCTCGACACATCTAATCCACATGCCATCCACGAAGCCGCAACTGCGTACGTGTTGTTTTTGAGAAGCTCTGCATCCTTGATTTGTGTCAATGAATGAAGATCTGCAATAAACAGATACGAATCGTTTGCGGGGTCATTTGCGAGATCGATGGCAGGCTTAATTGCACCGAGGATGTTTCCAAGATGCGGCGTTCCGGTACTTTGTATGCCTGTGAGGATGCGTGCCATTTTCTTGTGTGAAGATCAGCAGAACTCGTTGAACGCCTGTTTCAGGTGTTCAGAGATCGCCTCTGCTGTGTTTCCTTCAATGTGATGACGCTCGACCATCATCGCCAACTTTCCATCTTTAAAAAGCGCAATACTCGGAGATGAGGGAGGGTAGGGAAGCATAAACTTTCTCGCTTGTGCGACCGCATCTATATCAAATCCTGCAAAAGAAGTTGTCAGGTTGTCAGGTGTTTTTTCATTGTCGAGACATGCTTTTAATGCCGGACGCATAGATCCTGCAGAGCATCCACAAACACTATTCAGCGCTACAATTGTAGTTCCAGGTCTTTCCAGAGCTGAGCTAACATCTTGAGGCGTAAGTAATTCTTCGAAACCGACCTCTACGAGCTCGGCTTTCATTGGGGCAACTAATTCAGCTGGGTACATTATTTATTGGGGTTAAATGTCGATTTTAATTCAAGTTCTGTGTACTGCTCGTCATGTATTGGTGAAGGCGCATCTATCATGACGTCTCTTCCAGAGTTGTTTTTCGGGAATGCGATAAAATCACGAATAGAGTCAGATCCACCAAACATAGAGCAAAGTCTGTCAAATCCCAGGGCAAGACCTCCATGAGGAGGTGCGCCGTATTGGAATGCATTCATAAGGAATCCAAATTGCGCCTCGGCTTCTTCCTCCGTGAACCCGAGAAGATCAAACATCCGCGCCTGTAATTCTCGGTCGTGAATTCGTATTGATCCGCCTCCGATTTCGACCCCGTTAATGACCATATCGTATGCGTTTGCCTTTACTTTTCCAGGATCGGAATCGATAAGCGCAAGTTGATCTGGTTTTGGAGATGTAAATGGATGGTGCATCGCATGGTAGCGATCGGTCTCTTCGTCCCATTCTAAAAGTGGAAAGTCCATCACCCAGAGTGGTTTAAAGACCTTCGGGTCACGTAACCCCATTTCTTCTCCAAGGTGAAGTCTGAGCTCACCCAATTGCTTCCGCGTTTTATCCAACCCACCTGAAAGAACCAAGATTAAATCACCCTTTTCTGCGCCTGTTTTTTCAGCCCAAACCGAGCGTGCATTTTCATCAAAGAACTTGTCTACACTGCTCTTCGTCGTACCGTCTTCGTTCACTCTACAATAGATAAGCCCTTTTGCGCCAATTTGTGGGCGTTTCACCCAATCGGTAAGTTTGTCCAGCTGCTTCCTTGTGTATGCAGCTCCCCCCGGCACTACGATGCCAAGCACCGTTTCAGCAGAATCGAACACCCCGAATCCCTTTCCTTGAGCCACATCGCACATGTTGACAAACGCCATCCCAAATCTGACATCAGGCTTGTCAGAACCGTAAAGACGCATCGCATCGTCATAATCCATTCTCGGGAAATCTTCAATCTCTACATCGAGAACAACTTTAAAAAGGTGGCGGACCATCCCCTCGAATGTATTGAGGATATCCTCCTGCTCTACAAATGCCATTTCGCAGTCTATCTGCGTAAACTCAGGCTGTCTGTCTGCGCGAAGATCTTCGTCGCGAAAACACTTTACGATTTGGTAATAGCGGTCAAAACCACTCACCATAAGAAGCTGCTTGAAGGTTTGAGGACTTTGTGGAAGTGCGTAAAACTGTCCGGGGTTCATACGGCTTGGCACCACGAAATCTCGAGCCCCTTCCGGAGTGCTCTTAATGAGATATGGAGTCTCGACGTCAATAAATCCTACCGAATCTAAATATTTACGCGTTTCCATACCTACTCTATGACGAAGCATAATATTTTGCTTCACCGGGTTCCTACGAAGATCTAAGTACCGATACTGCATTCTAAGATCATCACCACCATCCGTGTCATCTTCGATGGTGAAAGGAGGTGTTTTACTTGGGTTAAGAATTTCAAGCGATGCAACATCTATCTCGATTTCTCCAGTTGGATTCTTAAGGTTTTTACTTTCTCTTTCAACCACATTGCCGTGAATTTTAATGACGAATTCCCGTCCCAATTTCCGAGCTTGATGACATAGCTCCGAATTGGTTTCCATATTGAAAACCAGCTGCGTTTTGCCGTATCTATCTCTCAGATCTACAAATGTCATTCCCCCCAAATCCCGCGCTTTTTGGACCCATCCAGAAAGTGTAACAGAAGTACCAGAATTTTCAAGGCGCAATTCGCCGCAAGTGTGTGATCTGTGCATAGGACAAAGATATATCGAGAGAGCTAGTTAGCAGAGATTTATATCTACAATATCCCCACGGCCCAATTTTGCCTAAATTATAATGAAGGTCAACAGGATAATTGACTTTCATTATAGTTTGCTTCATACCAAACACATTTTTCTAATGTGGGATATTTTTTCAAATTGGGATGATTAAACTCACCCATCCACGTCATACCGATTTTCTTCATGACATTCTGGGACCGAAGATTATTTACAGTGCATGCTGAAAACACCTTCTTCAGATTTAAGTCTTCAAACGCAAATGTTAAACATCTTTTTGCTCCCTCAGTGGCGTATCCATGACCCCAAACCGATTTTTTCAATCTCCATCCGATATCAGTGGCGGGGCTAAATTCTGTTTTGTACCTCTGAAAGGCCAATCCAATAAACCCGATGAGCTCACATGTCTCTAAAATTTCAGCAGCAAAATATTGATATCCATGTAGACTGTAATGTGCGATAAGCCGATCAAGAAATTCGTCTGTTTCAGCAACTGAAAGTGGCTTAGGAAAATGTTCCATGACATCTGCATCTGCATTTATCTCACTAAATTCAAACAAATCGTCTTTGGTCCAAGTTCGAAAACCTAGTCTTTCAGATTGGAAAACGTACTTGCTTTTACTTTTCCTCATTTTCGATATCATCCAAATCACTATCTAAGACCTCTTCTTTTTCGTCTTCAATGATTTCTTCCACAACGTCTCTTAAGCTAGTTATTTTAATGGCGAATCGTCCTCCCAGATATGCCATTGGAATATAAGCGAGTGATAAGTCAACGACTGTAAACCAAACTGGTGAGGGCAGCATGAACACCATCATGACCCCTCCAATTAGAAACGCGCACCCTATAACTAATGCAAACCAAATTTTATGCTTGAGAACAATTAATGCCGTAATGAATGCCCCAAATAGAGTCCCTAAGGCGTGCGCCAAAAAGGGCATTAAGAAATGTTTAGGTTGAAATAGATGTAAGGCTTCTTTCAGACCTTCTGTAGTGGTCATTATAGCGCCTTCTGGTGGAGCAATAATACTTCCACTAATATTTATTAGATCCATATTAAACGAACCACCCACGTAAAGTCCTGCGACTACTGCAATTATACTAATAATTACGTTTTTCAAAATCATATTCATACTTCCAAGTTACAAATGAAACTCAGAAGCATTGGTATTTATTAAAAGTCAATCATGAGCCCAATAGAAGGCAACACAGTCCCACTGACGTTCTCTATTTCAGATAATTCATACGATCCTGGATTGATTGGATCTTCAATGGGATTTCCAGAATCATCTCTATTTACATCAAGAAATGGTTGACTGACTGCCTGGAAGTTGTAGATGTTTTGGATGTCGATGTATGCATTTAGCGCCCACTTCTTGAAGTTCCATTTTTTATCTAATCTGATGTCCAAGCCATGTGTCGAAGGATTCCTGAAATCATTCAATTGATCCCAGTCGAAAACACCCTGCTGGATGATGTTCCAGACATCGATTGTTGCAGATTGTGCTACATCATAAGGGGTATATGGCGCCCCCCCGACAAACCTAAATTTCATTCCGAGTTCCCAATCGTTTTTAAATTTTTTCCCCGCGGTGATATTTAGGATATGTCTGTTGTCCCATGAAGAATTAATCAATTCGTCGTTTTTGTCAGAGAATTCACCCCGCACGAATGTATATGAGAGTATCCCATACACAGAGGAGAGTAGCTTCTGCTGTACCAATACTTCGAGGCCATAAGTTCTGCCAAATGAGGTTGAGGTCACAGGCTCATTTCCGATCACCCCAAAGTCACCTCCCAGGTTTGCAAGAGAGAGGCTGTCTCTTGTCAAAAATGGATAATTGTCATAGGTCTTATAAAACCCCTCCAAAGTGACCTTGGACAACAAACTCGGACTAAACTCCAAACCAGCAATAAAATGATCTGCCTGTATATAGGTGATGTTGTTTTCTTTGTTTGCGAGTAAATCGTTGCTGTCTCGGTACCCCATGATTGTATAGGGCGGAAGCTGGAAATAACGCCCAACATTGAAATTGGCATTTAACTTTTCACTGAGCGCATAGGATGCAGAAAGTCTCGGAGACAACTGATCAAGGGGATTGCTCATCTCTTCGGAATAGTCGTTCCAATCCATACGTAACCCGAAGGACACCATCAACCTGTTTTTCACCAGTTCTTTACTGACCTGAGAAAAAACAGCAAACTTATTGACAGGCAAACGTGACTCGAAATCAATCACATTCACCGCGCCATCAAGCACGATTTGGTTGTAGGTTGAATTTGTATAAATCGCGTTTTCATACCCGAGCCCCATGTTTAATTTCCATCCATTTTCCCGAATGGTGTTTTCCAACCTCACCTTGTTTTCAATTTCTTGAGATCTGTAGTCGAGGATTAGATTCTCGGGTTGTTCAATGTTTCCCTGATATTTAACAGCCCTGTTGTTTAAATGATTGCGGCTGACCACAACATTTTGAAAACTGTTTGTCCCAAAATGCTTCCAGTTTGCACCCACAGCGTAGTTCCATTGTGTGTTCACCGGTAAGTTTCCCAAGATGTAATTGTTTCTTCGAATGACCTCTTCGTCCTCTAAGCCATCATTCGCAGATGTATTCAAGGTGAAGTCGTCGATTGCCCCAAGCCCGATGATGGTGATGCGGTTTTTATCATTGACCTTGATGGTCTGCTTGTATTGAAAATCATTGTAAGTAGGAAGGAAAGGGAGCCCCAGGGATTTGAAAAGCAATTGCAAGTAGGATTGTCTTGCAGATAAAATAAATGTGGACTTTTCACCGATAGGCCCATCGAAAGTGATGCCTGCATCACTTGAGCCGAGCATAAATGTGCCTTTGAGACCCTCATCATTCCCTTCAATTTGTTTGAATTCTATAATAGAACTTAGTGCATTGCCCCGGTTGGCAGGGAAAGCGCCAGCATAAAAATCCACTTCCCGGATGAAGTTCACGTTAATCATCCCCACTGGCCCCCCTGATGACCCTTGCGTTGCAAAGTGGTTAATGTTTGGAACTTCAATGCCATCCAGGTAAAATCTATTTTCATTAGGCGCACCACCCCGAACGATAATATCATTCCTGAATGAAGCTGAAGATGCGACACCAGGAAGAATTTGGATCACATTTGAAATGTCCCTGTTGCCACCAGGGTTTCGATAGATTTCGGAGGAACTGATTGTTCTCAGACTTACAGGACTTTCTTCTCTTTTGTTA
>CAJQPF010000037.1 GCA_905480095.1 uncultured Flavobacteriales bacterium | reverse complement strand
TGCCGCTGGAAATTTCTATCTGAACGACAAACCCACAGGTGCAGTAGTAGGTCAACAGCCCTTCGGCGGTGCCAGAGGATCAGGCACAAACGACAAAGCAGGCTCTGCCCTCAACCTCCTTCGCTGGGTCAGCCCGCGAACGGTGAAAGAGACGCTGGTTCCTGTTGAAGACTACAGATACCCCTTTCATTCTTAATCGAACAAGATTGAGAAACATGAAAAAGGCATCCGTGATGGATGCCTTTTTTCGTCTTTGTTTCGTGAGGAAATCAAACTGTTCGGGAAATTGATGAAAATGGAGAGAGGGACACCTTTTTCAAGGGTCCCTCTCATGATTACGGTGTAAGCCGGATTCTGTTCCCGTTGCTGAATAAACAACACCGAGCTTCATCATTGATCTAATGCGACCTACCCTCTAGCATCGGGCGAGCAGCCCTCAAGCACTAGTTTACATGGTCTTGCAGCCCGCAAGGTTTACCAAAGCTGATGGATCACTCCACCACTGGTGGGCTCTTACTCCACCTTTTCAGCCTTACCTGTACTCTTTCGAGCCATCGGCGGTTTAAATTTCTATAGCACTATCTATCCCATCACGTTTGATGGTTCTCCCTTTCGAGGAGTACGGCACTCTGAGCTGTCCGGACTTTCCTCCCCACTTGCGTGAGGCGATGAAGGCAACCGTGACACAAATTTAACAATTCCTGAAGGACTATGAGTAAATTTGCCCCCATGAAAATACATGTTGCTTTTTTACTTCCAGTTCTACTCTGTGGCATCCTTGTCACAAGCTGCGCTGAGTCTACTGAAAACCCTCACAAAAGCGGAGACAATCCACACGCTGGATCTCATCATGGAGAAGACGCAGAAGGAAATAAATTTTCTGTGGATGGGGTGACCTATGAAAAAGAAGTGCATCTGTCGAACATGCATCAATTCACGTTTGGGGGCGATAATGCGGAGGCATATTGGTCTTTTGACTCTAACGCGCTTGTCTTCCAAACCGCAAATCCCAAAGGGGGCATTCAGTGCGACCAAATCTTCGTCATGGATGTAGATGGGGATGGAACACCTTCCGAAACGCCCCCAATCAGAGTGTCAAATGCTCTAGGTCGCACGACTTGCGCTTACTTCATGCCTGGGGATACAACGGTCGTTTATGCCTCAACACATCTGGGAGATGAGGAATGCCCCCCTGTGCCCGAACGTGGCGCAGAAGGAAGATATGTTTGGCCCATCTATCCAG
Source organism: uncultured Flavobacteriales bacterium (assembly GCA_905480095.1). Lineage (GTDB taxonomy): Bacteria > Bacteroidota > Bacteroidia > Flavobacteriales_D > Sanyastnellaceae > UBA974. The sequence continues at coordinate 24,549 of CAJQPF010000037.1, read as the reverse complement.
ATTATGACATCTTCGAAACAGATTTACAGGGCAATGTGGTGAACCAACTCACGGACTTGCCCGGCTATGACGCTGAAGCGACACTTTCTCCCCAAGGAGATAAAATGGTGTTTACCTCCACCCGTAGCGGAGACCTTGAACTTTATACATGCGACCTCGATGGAGGCAATGTATTCCAAGTCACAGATGAATTGGGATATGATGGCGGTGCTTTCTTCTCTCCAGATGGTGAATGGCTCGTATGGAGATCTTCTCGCCCCAAGACACCGGAAGCTGTGTCGAAATACAAGGAACTCCTCGCAAATGATTTGGTTGAACCCACAGACATGGAGCTTTTTGTGGGCAGAGTGGATGGAACAGAAATCCGTCAAGTGACAGATTTGGGCGGTGCAAACTGGGCGCCGTACTTTCATCCGAATGGCGATAAGATCTTGTTCTCATCAAACCACCATTCAGGAGGCTTTCCCTTTAACATCTTCATGATTAACCTTGATGGTTCAGGACTGGAACAAGTGTCTTTTGACAGTGCATTTGACAGTTTCCCGATGTTCTCACCTGATGGAAAGCGACTCGCTTTTTCTTCGAACAGAAATAATGGGCGAACCCGGAACACAAACGTTTTCGTTGCCGATTGGAACGACTAACTTTACGCCAAACTTCTAGCATATGAAAAAATACTATCTCTTGCACAAACCGTATGGGATGCTGAGTCAGTTTACGCGTGAAGGTGGTCACCCGTCTCTTGCAGATGTCGACTTCAAATTCGAGAGTGATGTGTATTCAGTGGGCAGGCTAGATACCGATTCTGAAGGTTTGTTGCTCTTGACAAATGACAAACGTTTAAATTCTGAGCTCTTGTCTCCCGAAAATGGCCACCCCCGGACATATCATGCCCAGGTTGAGGGGACTCCTGATTTCTCTGACCTCCGAACGCTACAAAATCCGCTCATGATTAAAATCAAAGGAAAGGAATTTAAAACAAGGCCATGTAAAGCGTCTGTGCTAGAGCCTCAACCCACATATTTTGACAGAATCCCTCCCATCCGTGTCAGAAAAAGCATTCCAGATACATGGATTTCAATCACGCTGACGGAAGGTAAAAACAGGCAAGTCAGGAAAATGACTGCATCTGCTGGGTTTCCGACATTGCGACTCATCAGAGAATCGATCGGGCCATTTAAATTGAAAGATTTAAAAGCCGGACAAGTCAGAGAATTAAGTGAAGCTGAAGTAGGCGTTCTGATCTGATGATTGGGGTTATTAAATCTATCCTTTCAGTTTTGATCTCTGCATGGTGGTGTGGATTTGCCTTGGTGTGCTTGATGATTTCTCCGTCGTCTGCGAGATATACATTAACCACAATCGCAAAGAAACGATGGAGCATCCCCATGCTTAAATGGATCGTAGGAATGCCCTTGGAAGTTGACATTGACCCATCTGCGCGAGAACTTCTTGAAAGCGGACAGGGTGCTGTCCTCGTGGCAAATCATGCAAGTTTCTTAGATATCAATGTTGCTTTTGCGACCAGCCCCGCGCCTATTGTATTTCTCGGAAAGGCAAGCTTGAGAAAGGTGCCTTTGTTAGGTGGTGCAAATGCGCGCGTAGGAACTGTCTTTGTAGAAAGAGGCAACAAAGAATCCGCACTTAAAGCAATATCAGCGCTTGATGCGGGACTGAAAAAAGGCCGATGTGTGCTTATTTTCCCTGAAGGAACACGATGTGAAAAAGGCTTTGAAGGTGTCAGGATGTTTAAAAAGGGAGGCTTTCATTTGGCCGCAAATGCAGGTGCAGCTGTAATACCAGTTCATTTCGGAGGTGTCGGCGCTTGGCTCCCAAAAGGTGCCTTTAAAATTACCAAGGCTGGTATCGTGAAAGTAAAGTATGGTGCGCCTATTTATTCCACGAATGTGGAGGAACTCCGAGACAAGTGTTACGATGCTGTGGTCGCATTGTCAAAGGAGAAGCAAACAAGCAATTAACTGACCAGTTCTGATTCAAGCTTTGTCGCGAGTTTCAAACCTTCTCGAATGGCCCTTTGAGCGTCTAATCCACGCGCATTTAATGCCCCACCGATACAAGTAACCTTTACACCTGCATTTTCTAGCGTCTCCAAAAGAGGTGCGAAAGGCATTTGACCCGCACAAACCACGACGTTGTCCACAGGCAAAGTAACCGATCCTTTTTCAGGATGAGATAAATGCAATCCTTTGTCATCAAGATGTTTGTAATCTATGTCAGACCACATTTCAACACCTCTTTTCCTGAGTGTTACTCGGTGAATCCACCCAGTGGTTTTACCCAATTTGGCACCAGGTTTTCCTGGGCTACGCTGAAGGAGATAGACCTTTCGTTCAGAAACGCTTCTCTCCGGTTTTGAGAGTCCACCTCTGCTTGACAAGCTCTCATCGATGCCCCATGATTTTAAAAATCCGGAGGCTTCTGAGTCGTGTGTTAAGAAATCCGCCACATCAAACCCTATCCCACCAGCACCAACGATTGCTACGTTTTTACCTATTTCTACCTCGCCATTCAGAACGTTCAGATAGCTGACAACTTCGGGGCGATCGGCACCGGACAACTTCCATTTCCGAGGACTTACACCCGAAGCCAAAACAACATGACTGTATCCCGATTGAATCAATTGATCTTCGGAGACAGACTCGCCGAGATGCACCCCTACATTCAAACTTGACAATCGATGTGTGAAATATCGAATTGTAGATTCAAACTCACCTTTGCCTGGGATTTTCTTTGCGACATTGAATTGACCTCCCAGAGATTTGGCTTTCTCAAAAAGATCCACTTCAAAGCCCAAAGTCGCCAACTCAGTTGCACAGCTCATCCCTGCTGGCCCACCGCCGACAACCGCAATCTTATGCCCATTTAAAGGCTTGATAATGGATGCGTCAGGCCAAACATCTTCTTCACACGCTCTGGGATTTACGAGGCAAGACGCAATCTTTTGTTCGAAGACATGGTCCAAACAAGCCTGATTGCACCCGATACATGTATTGATGCTTTCGGGTGATTCTTCAAGCGATTTACGCATTAAGTGAGGGTCAGCAAGAAATGGGCGTGCCATTGAAATCATATCGGCACATCCATCCGCAAGTGCACGCTCACAGTTTTCTGGATCGTTAAAGCGATTGGTCGTAATCAGCGGGATGCCTAATTTTCCCATAAGACGTTTTGTCACGAAGGCAAACCCACCTCGAGGCACCATCGTCGCAATGGTCGGAATGCGTGCCTCATGCCATCCAATCCCCGTATTGATCATGTTTGCGCCAGCATGTTCTATGTCTTTTGCAAGCTTCTCCACTTCATCCCAAGAACTCCCGCCATGCACAAGGTCCAGCATGCTGAGGCGATAAATGACAAGGAAATCTGGGCTTGTGTTCTCCCTGATTTGGCGTACAATCTCCTTCGGAAAACGAATCCTGTTTTCAAATGACCCGCCCCACTCATCGGTTCTCTTGTTCGTTTCAGAAGCGATAAATTCATTGATAAGGTACCCCTCCGACCCCATAACTTCGACGCCGTCATATCCAGCGGCCATGGCGAGCTTTGCCGATTTAACGAAATCTTCGATGGTACGCTTGACACCCCTGCGTGATAGTGCGCGAGGTTTAAACTTGCTGATGGGAGATTTAATCGCCGAAGGCGCAACAGCAAAAGGCGTGTAGGCATAACGACCCGAATGCAGGATTTGCATCACAATCTTCCCTCCTTCGTTGTGAACGGCATCCGTGATCTGTTGATGCGCTACTGCATGCCTGTTTTTTGTCATCCGCGCTCCTCCCCATGCGGTGACACCTGCTCTGTTTGGTGCAATCCCTCCAGTCACGATAAGTCCGACTCCCCCTTTTGCTCTTTCAGCGTAAAATTTTGCCAAACGTGGAAACCCACCCTTTAATTCTTCAAGCCCAGTATGCATCGACCCCATAATGACACGATTAGGCAGCGTTGTTGACCCAACTTTAAGTGGTGAAAACAGGAGTGGGTATGATTTGTGGGGGTTCACTGGGGTAGGTTTATTCAAAGTCACGATATCTGTCAACAAAGTCTTGTCTGAGACCACTTCTCGAAGCTTGCATTTTTATTGACGCTTCAGTAGTGGGGTTTGTGAGCTTTTTATCTTTGTCCTTTAAGTTATTCCAAATTTCCATGAAATTCGTGTCATTTGTTTCGAAATTAAAAAACGTGTCATATTCGAAGTAATACCAATGATTCTCACTTAAATGAAAGTATACTCGAAGTTCATCACGCCCCCTGTCACGAACGAGCTCAACACGACCAGGCACAGTTCTAAACACAGCTTCTTCACCAATCGTAGCGATACCAAGTTCCGCAGTGGATACAAAAGCGTCTTCATATGAATCGTAGAAAAATTCAAGACCTGTGAGCAACATTGTATGCCGAATTTCTTTTGGGACCTTTTTGAAAGTGCCCTCTCTCGATAATTCTCTAAGTGCATTGTCTGCAACTTCCATTCCTGCAAGTTCTCTTAAAGCATACTCATAATTTGTAGCACTGAAATCCAGTGGAGTAGAAACAGCTGCGTTTGTAAGCTGTTCAGCCAAATGTGACTCAAGGTCTTTTGACATGTAAATATCAAGCGCCAGTGAACCTTTCATTTGAATCTTACCGGATTCGGACTCCCATGCAGAGCCAACAAAGGTGTGGTCAATAATACTAAAGTCGAATGGCAATTTTGAGGCCCCTGACGAATAGATGCCACATCCATCTTCAGGCAATTCAACGAATGTTCCAGGGAGACCCTCTCGACGAAGTTTTTCAGCATTACAGACCACATATCGCGCTTTTTTACTGTCAAATCTAAGAGCGCCTTCTGGTTTAAAAATCTCTCTGTCTCCTCGGTCTGGTTTTTTCGTGAAGAACGCTGAATAAGACGTGAAGGGCGCATCGTCTGACATAATGACCCCCACACCTAGATGGGCTTTCGTCATTTCTTGAACAATGGAATCAAGAGGTATGGCTACATCAGCTGGATCAATGACAGATTCAAACTGTATCCACTGTCTTTTAAAATCTTCACATTTAAAAGCCAACCTTGTGCCGCCATCAAATTCAAGATCTTTGCGACCAGACAAGAGTCTGACATCGCCTGTAAATTCAAAATATGGGCTCAAATAGAACGCTTGCCCCATCGAAATCGAACCCATTGCTGTTGTTGAATATGACGTATCTACATCAATCTTGTCAAAGAAAATAGGCCAGTCTATACCTTGAGCGTCCTTATATAAATAAGAACCAGCTGCCCTGTAGTCAAGTCGCCCTTTCACGTCAATAGTCGCATCGAAAAAACGGTGATATCTGGTGACATCATTTGCATAAATCATGGCGTTTTTCAAAGGATCCATCGCCGCATCACGTCGAATGGTCACTTTTCCACTGTCAGGCCAAATCTCAGCATCTGCAACGGCGATGGCCTTCACGTCTCTACAAACAACGATGGCATTCTCAACGTTATATAAAGCGCGTGTACACGCAAAATGAAGAGAGTCTTGATTGGGGTGAACAGATACAAAGTTCGAAAAGGATTTGTCAGCAAGGTCTGCGAAGACCAATTCTTCTTTGTCGGTAAACGTGTTTTCAAGCTCGATTTGATCTTCGTCCATAAACCATCTAAACCGATCCATCGTACACAAATACCTTACCGCAGGAAGCGCAATTTCTGTAAGTCCTGCATGAGAAACAAAGTCGCCTACACGGGTTTTAAAATCAACATCTGCTTTTACGTTATCTGTTTTAAAAGCGAGTGCGTTTAGATCATTTCCTTGAATTTCAAATCTTGCAGTATCTGCTTTCATTCCTAACTCACCCATCGTGAAATATTTGGAGCTTAGAAATGCTTCTTCAAATTCAAACTCACCCTCGGAAGTCATTCCAATTGTACTCAAATGTATTGCGCCTGAAAGCATCACATCATCGTTAAAACATCGCAGTCTTTCAAATTGAGATCTTACATCTAACAAAGGTTCACCGCGTCCAGATGACGTGTGGAGCGCAAATTCAGTTTCAGTGGCTTCAAGAGATGGCACATGGTCCGCAGCGGACGCATTCGTGTAGGCGGTTGTCTTGCCGAATGCTGAGTCAGGAACCAACACCATCGCCTCGCCTACCAAATGTGAGGTCAAAAAGTCTATCGCTCCGTCACCTTGTAGTCCATCCATGTTAAGCGTTAAATCCGCATTCAAGGTGCCAATGCCATTGTAAAGAGGAAATCCTCCAGGAGAGTTTGCTGTCTTAATCCCAAGTGAAAAATCTTCCATCAGACGTAAGTCGACATCTAAATCAGGTACGATTCCGCCTGCCAACAGTTCACCTTTAAAACTCAGGTCGTCTTTCACAAAGTTATCTAAGCTATCAATATCAAATGGTTCCAATGCATATCGAAACCTGTTTCTATGGTAAGCGCCCTTGTGTATACTTGGACTGTCGTAATACACATAAGACGGACCTTCACTATTCAGAACAGGATAGTGCGTGTAGTATTCAGACTTCCATCCTGAGCGATTCGACGGGTCATCAATTTCTAAGGTCCCCGTAATCCCATCAATTGAATTTCTCACCTTCCTCGTTTTCGGCTTGCCATCAATCCCCAATTCACCATCAATCTCAGCCCTAATATGCATGTTGTCTACAGAATTCAATGCAATAAGGAAGTCAGCATAATGAAACTCAAACCCTGAACCAGAAAACTCAAAATTCCCAGCTACCACTCTCCCTGAGAACGTAAAGTTTCGATCTTCAGACATCTTGATTCGACCATATTTAGGAGTCACAATCACATTTTGTTCTGTGCTTAATTTAAAATTAGAAAGACCATCTATTTCTAATATTCGGGAACTTAAGCCCAACCTGGCATTTGCACCCGATCGCACGATCGATTTAAAGGCGATGACGTCATAATCGACCCTACCTCTGTTGCATTTTAAATGTTTTTCAGCTTTTGGAAGCCAGGTGCACCATCTTTCTTTTACATCATAATCAACATACCCGTCTAACGCCAAATTGATCAACAACATCCTGGCCTGGACCTCGTTTAGCTTTAAATAATCTGCATAATCAATTGCGTAAAATCCTGGGTCTTCTCTTTCGTGCACAAACTTGCCTAGTTCTATCAAAGGGTTAATAGAGGCATAAGCTGACATTTCATCAAATGTTTGTTTGTCAAAATTTGATTGAGATCTAAAAATACCGACACTACGTCCAGTAGGAAGCAGTGGTCCAAAATCAATTGTCTTTCCGCTTAACTTCCATGTTAACGCTTCAACTTGGAAATCCATTTTGTGGTATGAGTCAGAAAAGGCCTGCAATCCTATTCCATCCTCATCCCTAATAAATCTGACAAACTCACTTTTCCGATCATATCTCACACCAATACTTGGATGGTGAATGCTGTCTTCATCTAAATAAATAGACATCCCTGCATTGGATGCTATAAATCCATCATTTTGGAATAAAATCTTATCTACCGCGCATCGAATAAATAACGTATCCTCATGATATATCTTCAGGTAACCAGGATCCCCACTTACTGAAGTCCCATCCAGTCTTGAACCTCGAACAACGATACCTCCCTCGAAGTCCATGTTTGGATAGACATTCTCAAGCACCAATCTCTCGTCTCGGGATTCAAATTTCGGATAATCTTTGTCATGTGGAGATTTCGAAGATTTCACTTTCACAGTCAGCCCACCCACCAATGCTCTATCTATAAGTTCAGTATGAAAAATGACGGGGCTCGTTCTAAATGAACTGACCGAAAGCTTGATTTCGTAATCATTCAGCTCTGCAAATTGCAAGCTGTCATTGAACGTGGTCCCTTCCCAATGAACTTGACCACCTGTCCCCTTCCAACGACCTAAAGTGGGTAAAAACACACCCGAAGTAGACCTTACTCTTGCACTGTCACCATTCGAATAACACACAAGCGTCCCATTGTTGAATTTCACAAAAGGCAATGAATCTAAGCCAAACTCCACATCACCATCTTGAAATTGCCAAACCACGGTTTTCTTATTTGCAATCAGACCCGAAGTAAACAAGTCAGGAGACAATTGTAGATATGGCACGAGCTTCTTTCTCCACTTTTTATTGGCAATCATTGCACGAATTTGGCTGTTCCAAGAACGCCAATCATTTAATGAATTTTGATCAAAGCCATTTTCAATTTGCACAAGCGCACCCTGCAAGTATGCCAAAATACCAGAAGAATTACGAATATGGACACCTTGTAATTGGCTGACCGTAGAAATAATTGTATCCTGAATGGCGTGAGATAATTTGTCATCCAGAAATTTTGGACCAAACTCCCTTCTCATCCACTTTGCGTTCTCGACAAGACCTTTTGCAAAGTCGCCCTCCATTTCTTTGACAAAATCTGATGGAGAAAGCAGCTCCGAGTCTTTTGAATCTTGAGAAAATGAATAAAAACCAGGAAAAACCAATAGACAAATGCCTATTGTGACAGCATAAAAATTAGACATATTGGATGATTTACGAAGTGTGGTCATCAATCTAACAAGGTAGGTTTTGTACGTCAATCAATTGCGAAATTATTCTTAAGTTTTCCCACAAAGAATACACGCCCAACCATCACTTTCTGAAACTTCCAAACAAGCCCATCCAAGCGTCTTAATTGCTTTCTGAAGCACAGGCACATCACCTGTGAAAAACCCTGACAGGGCTATGTTTCCTCCTGTATTAAGGACTTCGTCATAGCTTTCTAAATCTTGTAAAAGAATATTCCGGTTGATGTTTGCCAGAATCACATCGTGGTGATGATGTTGTCCTAACAATGTAACATCACCACATTTTACAGAAAGACGGTTTTCATTTTCAAACCCATTCAATGCCGCATTTTCGCGTGTATTTTCATAAGCTCCTTTTTCAATATCAATGGCGAGAACAAAGGAAGCCTTAAGTTTAAGAGCTGTTAGGGCAAGGACACCTGTTCCGCACCCCATATCGAGCACCTTCTTTCCTTTCACGTCCAAATCCAAAAGCATACGTATCATCAGCCACGTTGTGTCGTGATGTCCTGTACCAAATGACATATGCGGGGCGATGACAATGTCAAGTCCAGATGGAGGTGCCGCGTGAAATGGCGCCCTAACCATGGCTCTGCCTTCGATATTTACAGGTTCATAATCAGACTCCCATGCAGCATTCCAATTCTCAGTCTTTACGATTGATTCCTTCCACTTTACAGACGCAATTGCTTCTAAGTTGGTTTTAATTTGAATTAATTCATTCTGATTGATGAATTTATTCGGTGCGTAAACAATCACACCATGTTCAGTTGACTCAAACACTTCGAATGGCAATTCTGACAACCACCCAATCGCAACTTCACGTGCTGGAAGCACTGGCTCAAATGTGATTTCTACCTTGAGATAATCCTCTCTGATGAACGCTCTGCTCATTCAAAAGAGCAGATTAAGGATTGGAAATCAGTTGAATTTAATGACGCGCCGCCGATTAAACCACCATCGACATCTTTGCTTGCAAATAATTCTTTTGCATTCGAAGGTTTACAACTGCCACCATATAAAACCGATGTGTTTTCCGCAGTGTGTAAATCAAATTTTTCAGAAATCCAACGTCTTATAAAGGTGTGCATCTCTGCGGCTTGACTAGCCGTTGCAGTCCTTCCAGTACCTATGGCCCAAATCGGTTCATAGGCCACAATGATATTCTGCATGTTATCTGCAGTCACACCATGAAGTGCGGATTCGAGTTGACTTTTAATCACCTCCTCTTGTCGGTCAGCATCTCTTTCATCTAAGTGTTCACCACAACATAACACGACGCCTAAACCTGAGTCTATGCATTGCATCAGTTTGTCTGAAACGATTTGATCAGTCTCCCCGAAAGCCGATCGTCTTTCAGAATGTCCGACCAATGCGAAATCAACACCACAAGACACGAGCATGTCAGCAGTAAATTCTCCTGTAAAAGCACCGTGGCCATTGGCACTAACTTGCTGGGATGCAATAAGTATGCGAGGGTGTTTCTCTTGTGCCAGCATCGCCAAATATGGCGCTGGAACGGCGACCATTATTCTTACGTTTTTCGGCAAATTATCCATAGCTTCACCCATCTCGCCCATCCAATTTTGGGCTTCGTTGATAGATTTGTTGCTTTTCCAGTTTCCTGCTACGATGTTCCTCATCATCTTTGAATTATGGGAAGTAAATTATTTTTGCAAATATGCCTCACTCTGACTCAAAACCCAACATAGAAGATACGTTACACTCATTTTGGGGATTTCGGTCTTTAAGGGATTTTCAAAAGGGACCTGTTGAGGATCTGATTGCGGGTCGGGACGTCATTGCACTTTTACCGACTGGAGGTGGAAAATCTCTTTGCTTTCAATTGCCTTCTCTTGTGAGAGGAGGTCTGTGTATCGTTATTTCTCCGCTCATTGCCTTGATGGAGGACCAAACCAATCAACTGAAATTAATCGGTGCCCGTGCAGCATTTATATCTGGAAACTTGGGGAAAGACGGAATCGACAGAGTTCTTGAAAACGCGAGAGTTGGAGGCCTTGAGTTTCTCTATATGTCACCAGAGCGACTGAAGGACCCGATGTTTATTGCAAGGGCAGATAAACTTGATGTAAGAACCATCGCAATAGACGAAGCACATTGTATTTCTCAATGGGGACATGACTTTAGGCCTGAGTTTCGAAACATACAAACCCTGAAACAACATTACCCCAACGCTGCTATAGGGGCATATACAGCCACTGCGACAAACGAAGTTCTCCATGACATTGCGTCCCAGCTAGGTTTAGAAAAAGCTTCGCTACATAAGGCTTCAATGCGCAGACCAAACCTCAGTTATGAGGTAAGTACGTGGGGAGATACCGAAGCAGAAATATTACAGTTTGCACAATCTACAACGCCCCATGAATCTGGACTGGTGTATGTGAAAACCAGAAATGAAGCAGATAGATGGGCGAAAAGGCTCACGTCAATTGGACTTAATGCGACATCCTTTCACGCCGGACTTGAACCAAACGTAAAACAGAAACGCCAGCGAGATTGGATTTCAAATAAGATCGCTGTTATGGCCTGTACCTCCGCATTTGGGATGGGGATCGATAAGCCCGACGTGAGATGGATTATTCATGTTGGCGCACCCTCAAATTTGGAAAGTTATATTCAGGAATCCGGTCGCGCAGGAAGAGATGGAAAGCCTGCGAGATGTTTGCTTTTCCAAGGAGATCAAGAACGTCTAAAAGCTGAGGAAAACATACATGCGCAATTCCCCTCAAGGGATATCATTTGTGACATCTATCAAGCTTTGGCCAATCAGGGCAGAGTCGCTATAGGTGACACCCCTAATGAACCCACTGAATTTGACCTTAAAATGACTGTTCAAAACAAACCATACTCAATAGTTCAGGTTTTATCGAGTTTAAAGATATTAGAACGCGCACAATTGATCTCCTTAAAGGATAAAAAACGATCAAAATTGGGAAGGTTAAGATGGTTGGGAGGTCACAATCGCATCCTCAATGAGAGCAATCATCCCAACGAGGTCGTGGCAGATTGGCTGATGAGAACCTTGACTGATGATTCTCCATTCAATACTTCAGCAAAACAGATCGGAAATGAATTAGGATTGGGGGAGAAAGTAGTTGCAATGGCCTTAAGCACTTTGGATGCTCAGGGGCGTATTGAATGGTCCCCAAACCCAGCTGAGTATCAAATTGTTTGGCCTACAGCTAGAATAGCCGCTTCAAAAGTAGTGCTGCCATCTCACATTTACACAGACCGTATTAAATCTGCTGAAGAAAAATGGCGTTCCATGCAATCTTACATTTCCTCTGAAGGATGTAGAGCTGAATATTTAGATGGCTACTTCGACAACAGCAACAAAACACATTTTGAAAATTGCGGGGTTTGTGACGCTTGTACTTGGGATAAAAACACCATTAAAGAACGTCTTTCCCACCTTATAAAAAAGTCAGGCAAGCAAGGTGTTGATGCATTCACATTGATTCGATCTTTCTCCCCAGGACATCGCGCTGGAATCTCAATGTTGCTTCGAGAAAAACTTAATAAGCAAGAAATCAGAACAAAGGGGACCACAGTATATCGTATATCGTAATTTCGCGACATGAATAACACCAACTACTGCACTGTCACCATTAAACCTAAAAGACAAGAGAGCATCCTCCGACGTCATCCTTGGGTTTTTAGTGGAGCTATTAAATCCATCGATGGAAAACCCAGTGCTGGGGATTGGGTTTGTGTGAGAGCAAATAAAGGCGCACTTCTCGGTTGGGGTCATTATTCACCAGGCACCTCTATCGCAATCAGAATGCTCACATTTGCTGAGGATATCCCCAACGATGAGTGGTGGAAATCAAAAGTCATTGAAGCTGTAAATGTGAGACGACAACTTGGACTCATAGAAAATAACGAGAACAACACTTGTCGATTAATACATGCTGAAGGTGATGGACTCCCAGGACTTATTGCCGACTTCTACAGTGGCGTCCTTGTCATTCAATGCCACACCCCTGGCATGCACAAAGAAATGAAACTTTTGTGTGCTGCTTTTGCAGCAGCGTTGGGGGACGCACTTTTTGCGGTTTACGATAAAAGTTCTAAATCACTTGCAAAACATGGCGGCATTATAAGTGAAGACGGTTTGGTGTGGGGAAAGCTCCCCGAAAACCACCATGCGATAGAGCATGGCCATAAATTTAAAATCGACTGGGAAAAAGGCCAAAAAACTGGCTTTTTCATTGATCAACGTGAAAACAGGAATCTGCTTGCACATTACTCGAAAGGCAAGAAAGTTTTAAATGTCTTTAGTTACACGGGCGGATTTTCTATCTATGCGATGAAAGCGGGTGCGACTGACGTGCACAGCTTAGACAGTTCCGCCAGAGCTTTAGAAATATGTGATGAGAATGTCCTGTTGAATGACTTGCCCACTGAAGGGCACAAATCCCTACAGGAAGATGCGATTGCTTATCTGAAGGAAGATTTGAGTGAGTACGACATCATCGTTCTTGACCCGCCCGCTTTTGCCAAGCGAGCTACAGCGCGTCATGCTGCTGTTCAGGGATACAAGAGGATTAATCTTCGCGCAATCGAATCGATGAAACCTGGATCATTGCTCTTTACGTTCTCCTGCAGCCAAGCCGTTGATGAAAAACTCTTTACAAACACCATTATCGCTGCAGCCATACAGTCAAATAGAACAGTGCGAATTTTACATCGCCTACATCAACCCGCAGACCATCCGGTAAGTGCGTTTCACCCTGAGGGCTCATATCTTAAGGGGCTTGTGCTGAGAGTGGACTAAGCGTGGATCAATTCGTAATCAGGGCTGCAACAAACCTTTCTGCCACTGACCACCTTCACCTTTTGTATAGACGATTCTATCGTGCAAGCGAGATGCTCGTCCCTGCCAAAACTCCACGCTCACAAAAGCGATTCTAAAGCCTCCCCAATGACTGGGACGATCAATGACATCAAGGTCTTTGTACTTTTCTCTGACCGTTTCGAAAGTGGCATCTAATTCTTCACGTGAGGATAACGGTTGGCTTTGCTGAGAGACCCATGCGCCCAATTGACTTTCCCTAGGCCGCGAAGCAAAATAACCGTCATTTTCTTTTTCAGTCAACGCTGACACATTGCCGTAAATACATACCTGGCGTTCCAACTCAGGCCAAAGAAATGTAGCTCCTGCTTTGGGGTTGAATGAAAGGTCTGCTGACTTTGAACTCATCTTATTTGTGTAAAACACAATTGCCTCCTCCTCTACTCCCTTTACAAGCACATTTCTTCCTCTTGGGAATCCAATTGAATTCAATGTAGACAAACAAAAAGCATTGGCCTCTAACGCCTCAGCTGCGATGGCATCTTGTAACCACTTTGACAATTGTTGCCCTGGAGAATCGTGTAAATCTTGAATACGTAGTACTCCCTTGACATAATCTGTCCTTATGTTTTGGATGTTTTTCATTGACACATTGCTAACGTTTATAGTTCCTTAGACTTGAGGGTTTTTGACCATAATTCTACGCCTTCATTGTCCTTGATGACTATTTCACATGATCTGTCCTTTCTTGGTCCCGAAAAGTTTAATTCGGCAAAGTTTCTTTGAGGCGTCGTCGTGCCTTCAATCCTCAACGTGTTGTTTTCTTTTGAATTGTCATAGGCACCACTTGTCAAGGGTGAAACTGTCAAGTCATGAATCACAGCACCACCCTCCAGTTCTAAACGACTCATGTCAGTACAATGCCTGTCACCAGTTAAGAAAATGACGCCATGAATATGCTCCTCCTCAATGCGATCTATGATTTCCTGACGTTCGGGATAATTGGCCATGTTCTCATGCTTGGCAACATCGTTTAAGAACTGTCCACCCAATGCGACCATCTTAAATGGCGCCTTGCTCTTGTTTAAAGCTGCGATTAACCAATCGAGTTGTGCATCGCCCAGAACCTTAAGATCCTGTGTTCTGTTGTTTGGATGAATGCGATGGGATCTGTTGTCTAACAGGAAGAATTCTATATCGTTATATCTGAAAGCGCTACCTACGTTATCAGCACCTGATGGCGCACCATAACTGGGGTTTGCCCAAAATGTTCTAAAAGCTTCTTGTGCCCAATCACGATGTATCCAAGACATATCTGCATCATTTGGCCCGAAATCATGGTCATCCCAAATCGCATAATTGGGACATGCCATCAAAAGCGCTTGCATTTCTGGCAAAGCCCGGGTATGTGTATATCTATATAAATACCCTGAATAGCTTTGGAAATCTACTTCTCTCAGATACACATTGTCCCCCAGCCAAAGCATCATGTCAGGTTCTACATCTGTGATTGCATCAAACACTTTATATTCTCCTCCGTACCCTTTTCCCGGTCTGTCATAAATAGAATCATTCACAAACACACAACTGCCCACCACAGCTTTGAAGTCTGGTGGGTCCATGCGGTAATCCCAAAGTGTTTGGGTGGAGATTGAAATCGTATCGCCTAACGCATCTCCATTTGCAACCAGCACCGCTTGATATTTCCTCCCCGGTTCAAGATGTGCGATTTCAAACTTGGCACTAAAGGCTGTCGCCGATGTGGCAACCTCCCATTCCGTCAATTGAGTATCTGCCTCTTCGACTCCCATTTCCCAATACATCATTGCAAGGTCTGATTGGGTGTCTACTTGAGCCCAAACATTCGCAGACCTCATGCTGACGTGACCCAACATTGGACCACTCACAACGATTGGATTGATTGTACAGCAAGATGGCTCACACGTATTCTCACACGTGGACTTGGATTGCTTACATCCTGTCACATTTAAAACAATGAACATGGAAAGCAAAAAATATATGACAGAAATTGATTTATTCATGTGCCGAAATTAAGGCATAAAAAGAGGGAACCCGAAGGTTCCCTCTTTAATATAGTAGTTATAAGATTCTAGGGAATCTCAGTACAACTCTTAGCGTGTTACCACGAAGTTAGTTGCTTGAGAAAAGTCCTTATGAATAGCAGTCAATGTGTATGAACCAGCAGCTAAACCATGCTTAATGATCAAACGGTTACCACCTACAACATCTTGCTGTGTGTACTCGCTAGTAAGAACCTTCTTACCAGACAAGTCAGTCGCTTCAACGATGATGTTCTGGTCACCTAGTACGAGCTCAGCATCAAACTGCATGCTGAATGAAGACTCAAATACTGGGTTAGGGAATACATTGAATTTCGTGTCTTCAGCAATACCTACTAGACCGTCAGTAGCTTGACCTTCGCAAGAACCGTCGTTGTATGTTGCATTGTTGTTGTAGTTCGATGCAGCAACGTTTGTGCAACCGAAAACTTGAGCGTCTGTCGTAGAGAAAGTCAAATCATGAGCTCTCCAAGTTCCACCTTCGCCATCACGACCTTGAAGGTTAAGAACGCCAGTAGCTGTTCCGTCAGTAGTAAGTTGCATAAGAAGCACCTTGTTACCTACCTCTGCAGCAGCTTGAACGTCTGTAGGAACAACAAACCAAGCGCCATCAGTAACAGTAAGTTCGTTACCAGCTAAAAAGTTCGTGTAGTCAATACCGATTGTCCAAAGATTGTTGTTTTCGCTATTGTCAGCACCAACAGTTACCCAACTATCAAAAGCCAAACCAGGCTCAATACCAACGATTGCTTCGTTCACGTCAAGTGATGAAGACGATCCATACTGGTGCTGGAAAAAGTTTCCAGTTGTCGCAACGTTTAAAACGTGCTCCTCAGCAGCGAAAATCGCGTGGAGTGAATGTTGTGCTGAAGGAAGTACTGCGTAAACACGGAATGTGTTACCAGGTACAACGCCTCCATTGTCTACTGCTTCTACTATCAACTCGACGTTGTTAGCGTTAGCTCCAAAGCCAATCAAAAGGGCCGCGGTCATTGCAAAAAGATTCTTCATGAGAATGGGTTTAAGAGTTATCTCGGATTTAGTTATTTTTCAAATTTTGTTAAGCCTTTTTCTTAGACTTGCGATAAAGATAAGACATTCTTCTCAAAAAACATAAACTTTTTACAAGGAGTTTATAAATATTTGTTCGACGAACGTCTTTAATTAATCGATGAGCAAGCTTTACATAAGTTTGATTTCATTAGTAAGACGCCGAATAGATTAAAAGGTTGCCTGAGCAGAATCTTTCTAACTTGCCAATTCAAAATAAGAAGAAATTATGAAACAGCTGGGAAATCTTGTCGAAGACCGTTGGATTGAAGGGACAGGTGAAGGTACTACCTTATATAATGCTATAAATGGATTACCTGTTGCTTTAACAAGTTCAGATGGGATAGACATACAAACCATGTATGACTACGCAAGATCGAATGGAGGCTATGCACTGAGAAAGATGACATTTCAAGAAAGAGGCATCATGCTTAAAAAGCTTGCCCTTCATCTTCATAGCATCAAGAATAAATTCTATACTGTCAGCGCAGAAACAGGCGCAACCAAGATAGATAGCTGGATTGATATTGAAGGCGGTATTGGCAATCTGTTCGCAAATGCAAGTTTGAGGCGAAAACTACCCGACACTTCTTTTGCAGTGGATGGTGATTTCATCCCCCTCTCTAAAGAAGGTACTTTCGGAGGACATCACATCCTTGTCCCAAAGGAAGGCGTCGCAGTACATATTAACGCATATAACTTCCCAATATGGGGCATGCTCGAAAAAATCGCAGTAAACCTTCTTGCAGGTGTTCCTGCCATCGTCAAGCCCGCGACAGTTACATCATTCTTGACTGAGTGTATGGTGAGAGAAATTCATGCAAGTGGCATATTGCCTAAAGGAGCTTTGCAACTTGTTTGTGGTTCTGCGCGTGATCTTCTGGACTTTGTCGACGAA
Organism: uncultured Flavobacteriales bacterium; assembly: GCA_905480095.1. Lineage (GTDB taxonomy): Bacteria > Bacteroidota > Bacteroidia > Flavobacteriales_D > Sanyastnellaceae > UBA974. The sequence goes on along the minus strand of CAJQPF010000037.1, from coordinate 7,146 downwards.
AGAGATGTTGTCACTTTTACAGGGTCTGCATCTACAGGCCAAGCATTAAAAGTGCACCCACGTATTATTGAACACAGTGTTCCTTTTAATTTGGAGGCCGATTCATTAAACGCTTCTATTCTGGGTCCAGACGCAGGTCCAGGCACGCCCGAGTTTGATTTGTTTGTCAAAGAAATCAGAAACGAAATGACGGTCAAATGTGGTCAGAAGTGCACTGCCGTTCGTAGAATTATGGTGCCTGAACAACACATCGATGTCTTTCAAGAGCAATTGATCAGTCAGCTTTCGAAAGTTGTCATCGGAGACCCTTCTTTAGAAGGTGTGCGCATGGGCGCGTTAGTAGGTCAAACCCAGCGCGAGGACGTACGTGCTCAAATTGCCATACTTCAAGAAGAGTCCGAGATTGTTTTCGGTTCGACTGATGTGGTGGATGTTCGTGGTGCAGATTCTGAGAAGGGCGCATTTATGAGTCCAGTATTGATGAGAGTCCAGAATACAAACGCAGCAAAAAAAGTGCATGAGGTTGAAGCTTTTGGGCCCGTGAGTACCATTATGCCATATTCTACTGTTGCTGAAGCTGTGGATCTTTCAAAAAAAGGACGCGGCTCACTCTGTTGTAGCATTGCAACCCACGACCGCGCTGTCGCAACAGAATTTGTGAGGAATGCAGCGAGTATGCACGGGCGCATTTTAGTTATTGACCGCGAAAGTGCAAAAGAAAGCACAGGGCATGGTTCTCCACTGCCACTTCTTGTTCATGGCGGTCCAGGACGTGCAGGAGGCGGAGAGGAAATGGGAGGACTCAGAGGGATACGACACTACATGCAGCGAACAGCCATTCAAGGCCATCCATCTATGCTCACTGCCATTACAGAGCAATACCAACCTGGATCGGTTCAACCCGAATCTGATCCTCACGTCTTTAGGAAGCATTTTGAAGAACTGAATGTCGGTGACACTGTCACGACAGCGAAACACACCGTCACTGAAGCAGATATTACAAATTTCGCAAATGTTTCAGGTGACAATTTCTACGCTCACGTCGATGAGACCAGTTTAGAAGGCACCATTTTTGAACAGCGTGTGGCCCACGGATACTTTATACTAAGTAAGGCTGCAGGTTTATTTGTAGAACCAAAAAAAGGGCCTGTGTTACTCAATTATGGCATTGAAGAATGTCGTTTCACAAAGCCCGTTTATCCCGGTGCCACAATTGGTGTGCGTTTGACTGTAAAAGAGAAAATCTCTCAGGAACGTCGTGAGCCAGAAGATATCGCAAAAGGAATCGTGAAATACCTCGTCGACGTGTACGATGAAACAGGAGAAACAGTAGCCATTGCAACGATTCTGACCATGGTGAAGCGATTGGACCAAACGCCTGATTGAACGAAGATTACGATTTAGGTGTTACGCATCATCACATTTACGACCTTATTAATAGGTATCGTTTCAACATGTTTCTCGTTTGAGAGCAGCGTTGATTCAACCGCCTTGATCAGAGATTTAGACACCCTCAAGGTTTGGGTTGAAAAACATCACCCCCTCCCCTTTGCACGTTGCACCCAAGAAGATTGGACGAGAGCCTATGAAAATGCGAAAACAAAAACAGCAGGGACAGACCACTCTTTTATTGAAGCTGTGGGAGAATGGTTAAATGTTTTGAAAGACAGCCACACATCGATTTCTCTAGAACCCTGGAGAAAAGATGTCTTAAATGGATATCGCGCGAATGCTTTGCAATTCATTTCTATAGAAAATGGGGTCTATGTGAAACGAGATGATTTGGGCCAAATAAAAACAGGCACACGCGTTGAATCGATAAATGGAACATCGACAGCAGATCTTTTGTCAAAGGCAATGTTAATCGCCCCGCAAGAAGGGAACAGCTGGACAGGTAAAACCCGATTCGCAGAGGCTTTGCTTGTCCCCCTTGCAGTTTCGCTTCAAGACAAACATCTGGGTGACGTATTTGATGGAGGGATTCAAGTGAATAATGCGAGCTACACATTAGAATCACAGAAAAAGAAAGCCACATTAAAAAGATTTCTTAACAATGAAAAACACATTGCATGGCATGTTGGCGATGAATACGTCACCTTGAAAATCACATCCTTTGGCAAAGGAAAATCAAGGGTGTATTTCAGAGCGTTAAGACGGGGGTTTAGAACGCTTGAAAGGAAGTCTATAAAGTGGGGAACAAAGGCGTTGGTGATCGATTTGCGCGGGAATACAGGTGGATATTCAGCCAGAATGAGTGAGGTGCTTGACTACATCTGTGACCAAACAATCAAAGTGCCCGCCATTTACATCAGGCCAAATAATTTGCAAAAGGGAAACCCTTTAGATACGGTCAGATTCGAGGCTCGAAAGATGGGTGAAAAACATCTGTGGAAAGGACCTACCTCTCTACTCATTGATGGTTTTTCAGCTTCTGCATCCGTGTCATTTGCAGGGGTTTTCAGACAACAAAAACGGGGGCCGATATTTGGTGAGGCGTGTATGGGTTCACGCTCAGGAACGTTTTCAGACCCAGTGACATTACAGTTGCCCGAATCAGGACTCAAGGTTTCGATTGCTTCTGGGATTTTCTCAATGGATGACGACATAAAAATGGGAATGAGACCTGTGGCACCTTCAAGGTGGATTCAGGATAATGTCGAAGATTTAATTTCTGGAATCGATCCAACAGAAGGCGCAATTAAGGATTGGATTTTGAATCCTGAAGTAGGTGATGAATCACTCCTTATTGATCGAGAATCTAAAGTACTTTGGAAGGAATTGGAGACGGCGTATTCTCGCGAAAGAGATTGGGGTGGAAAAACCCGAAATGATGTGTGGTTGATCTTATCCGAGGGTGACCAGTGCATCTCGGAGTTAAAAACCCTGCGCAAAAACGCAACACTTGAAGAACTTCAACGAATCACAAAAGACCTCAAACAGTGTTACGTTCGCCGCAACACATCTATTCAAATTGTTTTACCTTTAAAAATGAGAACGGTCTTTCAAGAATTAACTTCACCAAATCGACCTGCAGTGTTACATTTCGGGTTACACAACAGAGCGGACTGCAACGTTTGTAAAACTCCCAAACCATCAAAATGAAGAATTTATTTGTTTCCTTTATTTGTGCATCAATCGTAGGTATATGTTGCACGCCGACAAAGATCTTAGCTCAAAAAAACAACAAAGTGTCTAAGTATCTGTCCCATAAAGTTGACCCAATGATTGGAACGGGGGGGCATGGACATACATATCCTGGAGCGACGTCACCCTTTGGCATGGTTCAATTAAGTCCAGACACAAGATTAGATGGGTGGGATGGTTGCGGGGGCTATCATTATTCAGATTCGGTTATATACGGCTTCAGCCACACCCACCTCCAGGGAACAGGTGTCAGTGATTACGGGGATATTCTTTTAATGCCTTGTACACAGTTCGCTTCAGAAGCACAGTCATGGAAAGAGAGATATAAAAGCGGGTTTGACAAAAGCACTGAATACGCCCATGCGGGATATTATACTGTAGGACTTAAAGACCATGGCATCAAGGCTGAACTCACAACCTCTGAAAGGGTAGGAATTCATAAATATTCATTAGAGAGTCCAGATACTTTAACGCTGATTATCGATTTGGAACATCGGGATGATTTGATAAACTACAGTATTTACCCGCTTGATGACAGTACAATTGTAGGTCATCGACTGTCAAAAAACTGGGCTGAAGAACAACATGTATACTTTGCCATAAGATTCAACAAGAACTTCACATGGAGCGATCAAATGTCTGAAATAAAGGTAATTAACGATAATATAACTGAAGAAGTTATTGAGCAGACAATGGATTTTGTGCCTGTATTCGCAGCTGATTTCGGAGTGATTGATGAACTTACTGTCCGGGTGGGATTAAGCTTTTGCGATATTGAGGGGGCTGTCGGTAATTTGAATGCTGAAGCGCCTCACAACTACTTTGAAAGATATAGATGGGCAAATGAAAAACGTTGGGAGGAACAGCTCAGTCGCATCAAGGTGAGCGGTGCAACGAAGGATGATCAAACAAAGTTCTATACATCTCTATACCATTCATGTACAGTCCCAAACGTCGCGTCAGATGTAGATGGCAGATACCGTGGGACAGATCTTCAAGTCCACCAACTGGATGAGGACGAAGGCTTGCATTATACTGTATTCTCATTGTGGGACACCTTCAGGTCTTTACATCCTTTGCTTTCATGGATTGAGCCTGGCAGGACACGTGATTTTATTAGAACGATGCTCAGAATGTATCAGGAAGGTGGACAATTGCCCGTTTGGGAATTGGCCGGAAATTATACGGGCTGCATGATTGGGTATCACAGTATTCCAGTGATTGCTGATGCAAAAGCATGGGGAATTACCGGGTGGGACGAGGAACTCGCACTCAAGGCGATGATTCAGGCTGCCGATTCAGCACACTTAGGTCTTCCGAGCTACAAACAATGGGGCTATATCCCAAGCGAGAGAGAGAGTGAAGCCACATCAAAAACACTTGAGTACTGTTTTGATGATGCCTGTATTTCTGCATTTGCGTCCAGCTTAGGCGAGGATTCTATCTCTGAAATATTTAGAGAACGCGCGCTTTACTGGAGAAATATATTAAACCCTGAATCTCATTTCATTCAACCTAAAAGAGATGGCGCGTGGATCCCAAACTTCAATCCCACAGAAGTGAATTTTAATTATACCGAAGCGAATGGGTGGCAATACACTTTCTTTGCCCCGCATGACATTTCAGGCCAAATCAGCCTTGCCTCCTCCCCTGAAGCATTCTCTCAACTTGTAGAAAACCAATTCTCAGCATCTTCAGAGACCTCAGGCAGACATCAAGTTGACATCACTGGTCTTCTGGGACAATACGCACATGGTAATGAACCGAGCCATCACGTTGCTTATCTCCAGTCTTTCGTGGGAAAACAATGGCGCACCTCTGAGATTGTCACTGAAATCCTCACGGACCTGTATTCTTCAGAACCAGACGGTCTATGTGGAAATGAAGACTGTGGGCAGATGTCAGCATGGTATGTTCTATCATCCATAGGTCTTTATCCGGTATCACCCGGCTCATCAACTTATTCTAAAGATGCACAACTCGCAATAGGCGCTCCACAGTTCGACAATGTGGTGGTAACACCTGCGAACAGTTCAGCTCGTGCTTGGAACAGACCGCTTTACATCACTAAAGACAAAACAGGCTCCTATGTCAGTTCTGCCAATGGATCTAAGCGATCTTGGTTAAACTATGCTGAGATTCTCAAAGGCGGTCCCCTCTCATTTGAAACCTCGATAGAATCCAATAACGGATTTGGTCTGCTTACGGAGGATCGTCCATCAACTGCCGTAAACGATACAAATTTTGTTCCAGTCCCTGCATTTGTTGCGTCGCGTTCATTTCAAGGAAAACGTTCAGAAGTCATTTTACAACATCTCGATAAGGACGCACGCCTATACTATACGCACAATGGAAGCAAGTGGAATGTCTACACCAAGCCTATAAATGTGAAATCTAATGCTGAATTTTACGCTTACGCTGAATCAAATGGCATTCGATCAAAGGAAGTTCATCACACCATCGTTAAAATTGACAATGACTGGCAGGTCAAACTTACTTACCCCTATTCCCCACAATACGAAGCATCTGGCCCTTCAACACTTGTGGATGGACTCAAAGGTGGAGACGAATATAGAACGGGTGACTGGCAAGGATATTACGCAACGCCATTTGAAGCGACGATAGACTTAGGGAAATCAAAAACAATTACAGGGATGACTTTGGGGTGTATCCAAGATATAAGACCCTGGATTTGGTTGCCTGAAAATGTGGAATTCTACACTTCATCTGACGGTGTGGATTTTGAGCTGTTAGAAAGAATCACTCACGATGTGATGGAAAATGATTATGAAGAGCAAGTGTTCCGATTCAAGACAGAATCAACGATTGAAAATGTTCGTTTTGTTAGAGTCAAAGCAAACCCAAGGGGTCAGATCCCTGAATGGCATTTAGGTGCTGGGTTCGACAGGTGGACTTTTGTAGATGAATGGGAGATATCTTATAAATAACGCGAGACTTTATGCAACCTGAAAACAAGTTTGGACCTTTCTTAGATCTCGGATTGGCCACAACAACCCCTTACCCCTTAAATGTTCACATCGAAAGTGCACAAGGGGTTTGGCTTACGTGTGAAGGAGGACAGAAATTATTTGATGCGATAAGTGGTGTGGGTGTGAGCAATTTCGGGCATGGGCATCCTGAAATAAGTGACGCGCTGCATCAACAAGTTGACCTCAATCTCCACACGATGGTGTACGGCGAATTTCATCACAAATCTACTGCCAGTGCGGCTGAACGCTTGACATCCATGCTGCCTGAGGCCTTAAACGCTGTCTATTTTGTCAACTCTGGATCAGAGGCGATTGAGGGCGCGCTTAAGCTTGCCAAACGCGTCACTGGAAGACGTAAAATGCTTGCCTGTCAAGGAGGATACCATGGGAATACATCTGGCGCTTTGTCGGTGTCGTCTAATATGGAGCGTAAGGCGCCATTCCTGCCGCTATTGCCTGAAGTTGAATTTATAACATTCAATGACGTTAATTCACTTCAAGCAATAGATTCCACTGTAGCATGTATTATCGTTGAGACCATCCAAGGTGATGCGGGGGTTCAGATTCCTTCACCGACATGGATGAAGTTGTTAAGGGAAGCATGCACGAAATCCGGCACCATGCTCATTCTCGACGAAGTTCAATGTGGAATGGGACGAACAGGCGCCCCGTTTGCGTTTGCTGCTTTTGACATCGTTCCAGATATACTTTGCCTAGGCAAAGCCTTAGGTGGCGGCATGCCTATCGGTGCCTTTGTTTCTTCGCGTGAAAACATGTCCAAGCTTTCATACTCCCCTGCTCTTGGTCATATTACTACGTTTGGCGGCAACCCTCTGGCCTGTGCAGGCGCTTCAGCTGCGCTTGGATTACTTCAAAAGATGAACTGGACCGATGTAGAACGAAGAGGTGCACTTTGGGAAAACAAGCTTAAATCTCATCCTGAAGTCAAAGTTGTGCGCAGGATAGGCCTTTTTATTGCCGTTGAACTGAAGGATGCCGAAGCTGTAAAAAA
>CAJQPF010000036.1 GCA_905480095.1 uncultured Flavobacteriales bacterium | reverse complement strand
AATCATATCAACAGCGACGCTTCTCTCTAGCAAAGGTGCTGGAATCATATGATTTGGATTCCTAAATAGAATAGAGGCAGCCCTTTCTTGGTGAAATAAGGTAATGCCCGTTACTGATATATCACGTGAATTTGTAACCTGACATACGTGACGGGGTCGTGAAGAATAAAGCGAGCCGTTTTTTTAGACTTGATGCCGATATCGCTCACTACCAAATCAACCCAAATCACGCTGACAATGAGCAAACTTTTCACTATCTAGTAACGGACAGCCTTCCAGTAGAACAGAAACAAAGCACCGACTCCCGAAGCAGCTCATCTACACCAAGATCGATAACCATGGCGATTGAACTGCTCCCCCCGGATATGGACCCTCTGTTGGTAAGAGGACGTGTCTACTGAAAAGTCTGAGACCTTACGCCGCATCGGCTCGAAGGGAGGGCTTGACGATTTTGAGATGACACGCTTACTACTGTTCCCAATATATTGTTTTGCTAACAATCATCCCTCTGCCTTGCTTTTTGTCTCATCTATATTAATCAGCTTGCCTTGCTTGTTGGTGCGGCAGTCATCGCCGTGGGCCTAGTGCTGATGAAAACAAATCAGGGAAAGTTCCCGTGGGAGAAGAAGAAGAAGGGCAGAGCCAGGAAGAAGGCCACACCAACGAAGTCTACCCCATCAACGCCAGCGAAACGAATTGCAAGAGGAACGGGTAGTGTGACGACTCCAGCCGGGAGACGGTCTGCACGTATTGCAAAAAAGAGCTTGGACTGATGAGACCGAATATGTGTCAATTTGTGTTATCTGGGAAATGTTCATACAAAACTTAATGCCAGTTCATATTCATACGCGCTGAATACAGCCGCTGGGAAGGTGTATTCTTATTTGAGAGCTAAATGGGGGGTCTTAAGGAGGTTTAATTGGATGTATTTGATTGGTCGGTCAGTCGCATTGGCTGATGAAAATTCATGTGTTATAGTGATATCAGACTTTGACGGCGGTTCGCACTTGCAAAGGGTTTAATCCCCACACTTTTTATTAAATTATTATTTGTTGCTGAAAGAGATAGATTCACTTCACACTGCTTGCTAGTCCTGACAGGTACAAAATGTTACTACAGACTCCAATGGCATAGAGGTCCTGGGAGCCTGAGTTTGATTAGCTGGTCGACACTCAGCACTCTGAGCTGAAGAAAGTCCATCGGACATCTTGCTGCACTGAGACCAGAAATATCAGCGTTCAGGCTACTCACTTTTGAGGTAATCCTTATTGCTCTTTAAATTTACTTTGTCTGAGAGGTGCATCTAATCAGGTGTACACTTCTTTTGTCTGCACCAGAGACAGCTCCAGTATGAGGACTACCTGATCTACTACCTATGTTTCCTTGCTGGGTGAACTGCAAACTCTAGATGCAGTGGAAGTAGTTGAGATGGTTTGTGATTGCAAGAGGATGTGCTGTAACATGATGCATGTGAAAAGAGTTGGCACAATTTGTATTACCTAAAAGGTTTATCTCTATATAATATACATATCAGGGTGTGGTGGGGCCAGGGTACATTAGCATAGTTCCCCAGCTGGAGATTGCACAGACAAGCACTAGTTGTCTCTCCAACTTATGCCCTCCATTACCAAGTCCTGAGCTTATCTCAGGAGATGTCTGTTTGCACACTCGCCGTCCTTCTATCATGATTGTTTATTGTTGGAACCTCGCAGAGGCAAAGACGGTGACTCTTTTTGATCTATCTTCCTGCTTGATTGTGGTACTTCTACGAAAAACTGCATTCCCGGATAAGAGTTTGGAGGAACTTTTGCCGCTACAGTCTTCGGTTTGCTTTTCTCATCAAGAAAGCTGACGTATATAATTTGACCAGAACAACGCCCGCCAGGTACAATCACTGTGGTGGTTGGTAGGATACCAGGTACAAGAGGCGTGGAAGTGAGCATTAGATGTGAAGTGAACATAGCCATTAAGATAAGATATAGGTGGTGCCATTCTTCTTCTCTTCACGCAGTGTGAATGAAACCTTACCTGATACTCTCTGATTGTTTACTGGTGATAGAGGAGGTGCGGGCGGAGCGTCTGCTGCTTCGTGAAGAGCATTTCCAGCGGTTTTTGCGAGTGGCCTATCTGACATATCATGCCACTGCTGCTCATCACGGCTCTCGCGACGGAGGCCCGGCGGAAACGGACTGCAATCTCTCACGCTCATATCCATGCTATCACAGTCACAACAAAACATGATGTTATGAGCCCATCCCTTCTTCCCTTCGACGGGTGGCTGGAGCAATTAATCCCGGCACCAATAATTCCAACAACCTTCCTCTCAAAGAGGATGTTATCGTATGGTACGCGACCTGGGTTGTAATGAAACTGCTTTCAACGCAGGCGGCTATGACACTTCTCTGCGGCTATGACACCGTTAGAGACACAGACGTGTGGGGAAGCCAGCTGATCGAGAGGCTACGACTTTTGCTGTTGTGTTCTTTCTGCCGCCGACAAATCTGGCGAAGAGTTTTGCGTAGGAATCAGTTAAAACACTTTCTTCCTATTTTTCCCGCCATTTATTGAGCTCCAGCATTCCTCTATCAGACATTCATAAACCCCCTACTGCAAGTAATCTTAGTACATTTTTTTGACTTCTACAATATCATAATTTTTCGATGGCACAGACGTTGGCCATCTTCATTTATTAGCCCCCCAATACATAAGCTTAAAGCCATCATCATTTCCCCTCTCCCGCCGCAGCAGCAGCCGCCTTTCTCTTCTTTTCATTAAATTTCAACCCCTCCTCCGGATTCGTCAAGACGCTATCAAAGATAAGACCCGGCGATCCCTGTCCCAAGACATCCCCCTCGTTCGATTCCTCCCCCCTCGGCCAATATTCCGGATCGCGCGTGGTAGCATCCTCGTACAATTCCTCGTCCTTCGTCAATTGTTCCATGTCCTTGTCGCACTCGAAGGCGTGCATGCGTGCCAATTCGAGCGTATCTATGGAGTTTGCGGTGCTGGTCATTAATTCCTCGGCGGTTACCTTCCGTACCATTTTAGCGGGTGAGCCTAGCCAATATTCACCCTCCTTGACTATCGTTCCGGGCGTGACGACCGCTCCCGGTCCGACGATTGCATTCTGTTCGACGACGGAACCATCTAAAACCTGAGCCGATGGCCCCACGACGGAATTATCATTGACAGTCGCGGCATGCACGATCGCCCCCGGTCCAATGGTGACGTTATTCCCAATATTCGTTGGGAAATCACCCTGAATTTTGGCAACGTGTATCACCGCCCTGTCCCCCACGCTTGTATTCTCCCCGATCGATATTTTGTGCACATCGCCCCGTACCGTCGCGCCGTACCATATACTGGAATTCGAACCGAGGGTAACGTCCCCTATCACCGACGCGCTGGGCGCGACAAAGGCGGTATTTGGAGAGACCGTGGGGGATACGCCGTCCACTGCGACGAAGCGAGTTGAGGGCACGAGGCGGTCGCGATATTTGCAAACCTCCATCGTTTTGCCGAGGTTGTCCATCGCTTGGCCTAATTT
>CAJQPF010000035.1 GCA_905480095.1 uncultured Flavobacteriales bacterium | reverse complement strand
CACTCGTTTTTGATGAGGTCATCCACGATGGCGTGTTGGATTATTTGGAACAAAATCTCACGGGGGTTGTCTCAGAGGATTTGGCATTGGTGCTCATTCCGGGTGACCTTGTTGTTACAGGGAATTCTTATGGTCAATGGGAGGATGATTTTTTTCAGTATTCCACAGACCTGATTGGCAAGGTTCCGGTGTATCCTGTGTTGGGCAATCACGAGTCGAATACACAGTATTACTTTCAGTATTTCCACCTCCCTGAGAATGGAACGGAGGGGTACGAAGAGCACTGGTGGTGGAAGGATTATGGAAATGTGCGTTTTATAGGTCTTGATTCGAATGGGCCTTACGACGGTGAAGTACAGTTGGCGTGGTTGGAGGGTGTTTTGGCAAATACATGCTCAGCCGATTCCATTGACTTTGTCTTTGCAGAAGTTCATCATCCCTATAAATCTGAGCTGTGGACCCCTGGTGAGAGCGACTTTACAGGAAGTGTTGTGGCTAGAATGGAAGCGTTTTCAAATGAGTGTGGCAAGCCGAGTATTCATTTTTTCGGTCACACGCATGGATATTCAAGGGGTCAATCCAGAGATCACAAGCATGTTTGGATGAATGTGGCGACTGCAGGTGGGGCGATTGATTATTGGGGCGAATGGCCTCAAAACGATTACGATGAATTTTCTGTGTCTGAAGATGATTGGGGGTTTGTGATGGTCGAAGTAGAGGCAGGAGATGCACCCAAATTTTCTGTCAAAAGATTGAGTCGCGGTGATGGCAATGTGGATTTAGATAACGCAGAGATTGATCACTTTTCAGTGAGCAAAATAGATTATGACATCACGACGCCTACGCCGATGTATCCAGTAGATATTGAGATTGTTCCCGAGTGTGTCATCCTTCGTGGATCCGCTTTCGAGATTGAAGGCATGCACGGTGCGTCACATTGGCAGATTACAGATACACAAGGTGATTACAGCAATCCACTTGGAGATGTTTGGGAACAATTTCAAAACATCTACTTCAATGTAGACACACAAGAAGGTGAGCTTATTACAGAAGAGTACATGCCTGGAATGCCAGAGAACACACAATTGTGGTGGCGTGTTCGGTACAGAGATAAAGAATTGAACTGGAGTGATTGGAGCAATGAAGCGGCTTTTTCAACAGGGACGTCTTCGATGAGCGCCAACTTACTGGAAAACCCAGGTGCAGAGCAGGGGTTGAGTTCCTGGGTGGTTGATGAAGGGGTGTGCGAATCGATGCTTGCTGGAGACTGTTCCGGATCGACCCCATTTTCTGACGACTATTATTTCTGTGTGGGAGGTCTATGTACAGAAAGTGCCGTTGCAATCATGCACCAAGACATTGACGTCACTTCCTATACAGACTCGATTGATTTGGGCGTTTTAAATGTCAGCTTCGGGGCGATGATGTCTGACTGGAGTGGCGCTGATGTGCCGGAGATGCGCTTGTTGTTTTTAACGTTGGGAGGCACACAAATAGGCGCAACGGATTACTATGCCGGGCCCTACGTCAACTGGACGCTTGTGGAAGACAATCTGACAATCCCCACTTTAACGCGTGTGATCAGATGCGAACTTAAGGGGACGCGCAATGAAGGAACGGACAATGATTCATACTTCGACGATGTGTTTGTTAAAGTGGGGAGCCCCACTTTGTGCGAGCAATCACCCTCTCATCTGCCATCCATAACACCAAATCTATCAGCACTCAATGCTTTTCCCAACCCGGCGATAGAAGTTGTTACGGTTGAGTTTGGTCCCCTTTCAGGGGAGGGGAGTCAAGTCAGGATATTTGATTCTGCGGGCAGAAAAGTCCACACCGAAGTTCGCATGATGCGAGATCGTGCAAACATCTCGCGAGGGAATTTGTCAGAGGGAAATTACCAGGTTCTCGTCATCAGTCAAGACGGAAGGTCAGGAGTGGTGTCATTTGTATTTGAATGAAAATGATTTGCTCATTTTAAGACACACGAAATTAAACTTGCTTAAATTTGAATCATTCAAAATGAATGCGGGTTCTTAGAAACGAGTTCACTTGGCCCTAAAGAAAATTACATGAAAAATATTTTACTCGGAGTTGCCTTTTTTTTGGTCACATTTTTAGCGTTAGGTCAATCTTTTGAAGGGTTTGCCCTCTACAATGCTCAGGGGTCGAACACGACGTATTTAATCGATGAAAACCTAAATATTGCCCATACTTGGAATCTGTCCACCGAGTGCAATTATACGGTTCAATTAAAGGACAATGGAAACCTTGTCCGTGGAACGAAAAACAATGGAAATCAACTTGGGGGAGCCGCTGATGCTGGTAGGGTGCAAGAAATTGATCCATCAGGGAACATCGTTTGGGATTATATCTATTCTACCTCGGAGTACTTAAGTCACCACGATTTGACATTGGTGGGAGACAATGTTTTACTCACAGCTTGGGAAGTTAAAACAGCTGCAGAATTGAACGCTGCAGGATATGATAACGCAGATTCTGACAAATGGCCAACACACTTTGTGGAGTTGGCGCCAGATGGAAATGGTGGTGCGGAGATCGTTTGGGAATGGCATATTTGGGATCACTTGTGTCAAGATACGGATGCAAGCAAGCCAAACTATACTGCAGACATATCCAATCACCCTGAGCTGATCGACATCAATATGATTCAGCAAATGGGTGGACCTGGTGGTGGTGGACCTGGTGGCGGAGATTGG
>CAJQPF010000034.1 GCA_905480095.1 uncultured Flavobacteriales bacterium | reverse complement strand
TGAGGCGCGTTAGGCCTGCCAATGAAAATGATTTCTCAATCAACCAAATAGACATGCTCACCAGCATCATCTCCTCAATCTTTACGCAAGTTGAATTAGGCGGCTGGTTTATTGCCATTTTCGCGATCCTTGTGGGGTGCTTCAGTATTGCAAACATCATGTTTGTATCGGTTCGTGAAAGAACGAAGATTATAGGTGTCCAAAAGGCGCTCGGTGCCAAATCCAGTTTCATCCTGATTCAATTCCTTTTCGAAGCGATTGTGCTATGCGTATTTGGCGCTATACTCGCTCTTTTGGCCTTGGAGTTTCTGATGTTTCTTGTGAATATGTCTGATCTTGGAATTACTCTTAGGGTCTCTTTTGACAGAGTCATGATGGCCATGAGTATCGCAGTCATTTCAGGGCTTGTTGCTGGGATCGCTCCAGCCTTGTCCGCTGCGAGAATGCCTCCAGTGGAAGCAATGAGAACGTCTTAGAAAGTAAGTGAGATCCCCGCTCTTAAATATCCGACAGGCGCTTTCCATTCGTCTGTAGAATAAGAAAGTTCACCGTTTTCATCAATATCTATTTCTGAGATTCTTTTTAAGTCGCCGGATTGAATTCTTGCATACCTCACATCGAGATAAATAAGTTCTGTTGCTCGAAGTCTAAATCCACCTGCATATCCATAATTGAGTTTCGCCGACAAGTATGGGATGTCATTCACATCTTTTACTTGTGGATCATCGTAATCATAGGATGAAGAAAGCGCCACGCCTTTTGCGCCGACAATCCCTTCTAAATAAGGTTGGAAACGTTTCTGTTTAAATGGAGAAAGAGTCACCGTATAATGCGCATGAATCATTTGGTTAACGGCCTTAAACGTTCCTTCTTGCCCTGATGTCTCAATTTCATTATCAGCAAAGGCAATGGGTTGCCATCCCAAACTGATGCCATTGGATAATAACTTGGTTTGGTCTTGTTTGCGATAACTGAGCTCAAATCCAAGCTGTGGACTGTCAAGCAATAACTCAAAGTCATCCTCGTTATGGACATCGGACATTGTGCTAAACGTCAAGATGTGTTGGACAGTTTGGTGCACCATTTTCGTTTTGCTTTTTGACGAAGCGGATTTATTATTTGAGGTTTGGGCGTGGGTGACAAATGTCAATGCAATCAACGCAAACAATAGAAATAGAGATTTTTTCATGGGATATTTATTACAAGAGACGTGCCAAAGTTAACTTTTGACTCAAACAAATATAGTGTTCGTCGTAGTTTCGTAGGGTGAAAAAAGTATTAGTCATGGGTTCAAGTGGGCAATTAGGCAATTGTCTTCTCAGGCGATTTGCCATGGACGCTGATCTTCATTGGGTGGGATTCACTCGGAAGGACCTCGACGTTTGTGACGCTTATAGGATTCAGGAGGTGCTGTCCGCCGAACGCCCTGATGTCGTGATTAATGCTGCTGCATATACAGATGTTGATCGGGCTGAAAGTGATCAAAAAATGGCATGGGAAGTAAATGCTGTTGCGCCAGGAGTTATCGCACGCATTTGCTATGAACTGGACATTGCTTTGATTCATCTAAGCACAGATTATGTTTTTAATGGAGAAGAGGGAGGTACAGAAGAGCGTCCCTATCTGGAGAGTGACACTGTGAATCCCTTGGGGGTTTATGGTGAGTCTAAGGCGGCAGGAGAGCGAGCGATTGCAGCGGAAATGATAAAAGGCGGAGGAAGGTATCACATCGTGAGAACGAGCTGGTTGTATGACAATGTGGGGCATAACTTTTTTACCACGATGGTGAAGCTGGGACAGGAGAGAAGCGAAATTAAAGTCGTTTATGATCAGCGAGGAACGCCAACTTATGCGGGGTCTTTGTCAGAGGCCTTGCGTAAACTTATTCTCAAAGGTGGGGATGTGAAGCCTGGGGTATTGCACTTTAGCGATGAGGGCGTCACGTGTTGGGCCTCTTTTGCCAGAGCGATATTTGAAGCATTAGACATGAATGTTGAAGTGGTGGGGATTACAACCTCTGAATACCCTACACGTGCAGTCAGACCGGCCCATTCTCATCTCGGCGGAAAGCATCTTCAGACGTTATTAAATCTTGAAAAACGAACGTGGAAAGAATCCTTAAAAATGTGTGTGGGGAGCGAGCTAGAGAGCGTAAGAAGACGTGCAGAGGTTTGGTCTCAAGCACCATACGATAAGGAAACGAGAGAGACAGTGGGGATGTGGTTGTCGGAAAATAAAGAAGATCTTTTGATAGAGGCCTTTCACAAGGATATCGCTTTTGGAACGGGTGGGATGCGGGGAATTTGTGGCCCTGGTACAAACCGCATCAACGCGGCTGTGATCTCGGGTGCCACTCAAGGCCTCGTGAATTACATCAAAAAAACGAAAACACATACGTCAACACCTTTAAAAGTAGCCATCGCATATGATTGTCGACATCAAAGCTATGAATTTGCAGAGGTTACAGCGAGGGTTTTGGCAGGGAATGGCATCCAAGCCTTATTATATCCAGAATTAAGGTCCACCCCTCAATTGAGTTGGACAGTCAGGCACTTAGAATGCGTGGCAGGTGTCGTTGTGACGGCATCACATAATCCTCCAGAGTATAATGGATACAAAGTGTATTGGGAGGATGGAGGCCAAATCGTATCTCCCCACGACTCTGCCATCATCGAAGAGGTTCGAAAAATAAAATCACTTTCCGAAGTAAAACTCGTTTCTGGAGAGATCGCATCTGAGGACTTGATCACCTTGCTCGGACCAGAACAGGATGAAGGATATCTCAATGCAATTCTGGAATTAAGACGTTCAGTTTCCCTGAAAGAAAACGGTTCAGAATCATGTCTGGTTTATACAGGTTTACATGGTGCAGGATCTGTAAGTGTCCCGCCTGCTTTAAAGGCGTTTGGTTTTTCAAATGTGCACGAGGTCATGTCTCAGTCTGCACCTGACGGAAATTTCCCGACGGTATCAAGCCCCAACCCCGAAGAGGGACAAGCTTTAGCAGAAGCGATTTCCCTTGGTAAAAAGGTAGGAGCAACACTCGTTATGGGTACAGATCCAGATGCTGATCGGGTAGGGGTCGCTGTACCAAATGGAGAAGGCGGATTTCAATTGCTGAATGGAAACGAAACTGGCGCGTTGCTTTTCGATTACGTCATTCGTTGTGGAAGAGACAATGGAGATGCATACGATTCATCAGATTTTGTGGCTTCGACGGTTGTCACCTCACCCCTTTTGTCTGCAATCGGTGAAAGTTATGGATTAGGCGTGCGCACAACGCTCACTGGATTTAAACATATCGCCGCTGCAATCTCAGAAGAAGAAGCGAAGAATGGACGAAACTTTATTGTCGGCGCAGAGGAGAGTTACGGATATCTTATCAAGGATACAGCCAGAGATAAAGATGCGGTAGCAGCGTGTTGTGTGCTCTCAGAGCTCGCACATTCATTAGCAGAAAACGGGACCACGATGTTGGACCGCCTAGAGACGATTCATAGAACACATGGCCTCTATCAAGAAGGGTTGGTGTCCATCGTGAAAATGGGCAGGGAAGGCGCACATGAGATCTCCGAGATGATTTCTAGATTTCGATCATCACCTCCTCGCATGCTAGCAGGTGAAAAAGTTGTGGGACTTCTTGATTTTGAAACCCAGAAAAACCACGATCTGATTTCCTCGGAGGTCAAGAATATAGATTTACCGAAGTCAAATGTACTTCAGTTTGTTACAGAAAAGGGGTCTCGAATTACGGTGCGCCCTTCAGGTACAGAGCCGAAGATAAAATTCTATGTGAGTGTGAATACCACCCTTCAAGAAAAGGACGACTACCTAGACAAAAAAACAGCGCTTACCTCACAAATGACAGCGTTGTTTCAAGCTGTGGGTGCAGGATAAGAAAACTCAGCGTTTGTCTTCTATTTCCCCTTTCGTTTCTTGAAGTTTTTCCTTCGCTTCTTTCATTTTTCCTTTGGCTTTTTCTTCCAGTGCTTCGAGATCGGTTTTCTCAGACCAATCCTTCCAATAGGGTAGGACGAGCGGCGCAATGGATTCTACGACAGGAAAAATCACGCAGTTCTTCTCTACACTTTCAGGGATATGCTTTCCTCCGAATCCTTTAATTCCGAAAATGACAAACGTGAGAAGAAGTGCGTTTTTTGCCATTCCGAAAATGGCTCCAGAGAGTTTGTTCGCAAACCCTAAAGCCAACAAGTCGATGAATTTCTCTAAAATTCTTGCCAAAAGATGTACCATCAAAACGACTGCGATAAAAGCAATGGCGAAGGAGGCCACGGCAATCTCCTGACTGCTCCAGTTAACCTCTGAGGCCAAGGCTGTAGCAATCGCCTCAGAACCATAATACGCCGCAATTGCTCCCGCAACAATTGCAATAAATGATGCAATTGATAGAATAAACCCCTTCTTGAATCCAGAGAAGGCGCCCCAAATAAGAATGATACCTAAAGCAATATCTATAAGTTGTGATGATTCCATATTGCAATGTACGTTCAAGGGCTTTCTTCAGGTAACTTCGCATTGTGCAAATTAAAAACCATCATTTCGTTGTACATAAATTCGGTGGCGCTTCGGTTAAAAATTCTGAGGCGGTTAGAAATGTAGGTGCGCTATTAACTCAAAATATCCAAGGATCCGCTGTCGTCGTCGTTTCTGCGATGGGAAAAACAACGAATGAATTGGAGGATGTGCATGGGGTCTTAACCAAAGAGGGTATTGTTTCTGCCCAATCCCAAATGAATGCGATCATCGACGCTCACGAAGCCATCGCGCGAGAACTGGGGATCAATGTTGATTTACGCTTGATCTTTGAGTCTGCGCTTAAGACTGCAAATGAGCTAGAGGATATCGACGCACGATATGATGCGCTTGTCGCGGCAGGTGAAGATGCGAGTACGCGCGTATTGTCGGGGTATTTGAAAATGAAAAACTTCGATGCGAAGTGGTCTGACGCAAGAGATATCATTTTGACGGACTCAAAACACAGAAGCGCGCGAGTCGATGAGCGTAACATTTATGAAAGCGGAACGGGGTTGCGGAAGGCGCTCTCGGAAATGGAGAATCGAATCATCGTCACTCAGGGGTTTATAGGTCGTTGTCCTTCGGGCAAAACGACGACTTTGGGTCGCGAAGGGTCGGATTATTCAGCGGCGCTTCTCGCGTGTGCCATCGGCGCAAAAGAAGTCGTTATTTGGAAGGACGTTCCAGGGATGCTCAACGCAGACCCGCGTGTGTTTGATCACACTGAAACAATCAAAGAATTAGATTATGGAGAAGCGCTAGAACTCAGTTACTATGGCGCCAGTGTGATTCATCCCAGAACGATCAAACCACTCCAGAACCAAGGCATTCCTCTTTTTGTAAAAAGTTTTGTGGATTTAAATGCACCTCAAACGAGAATTGCTTCTTATCCAGGCAAGGTTCCTGGGGTCCCGATGTACATCTCTTGCCCCAATGTTACCCTTTTGTCTTTAGGTCCTGCCGACAATTCCTTTGTGGGGGAGGATCACCTTTCAACGCTTTTCGCCAGGCTAAACAAATCGGGAATTCACGTCAGAATGATGGAAAACTCTGCGGTTCAATTCGATTTGGTCTTCGAGGAGGACCCAGAAAGACGACATCGATTTGTAGAGGGGTTGGGAGATGGCTTTTGGACGAAAACAGAAAAGGGCTTGGAATTGCTCACGATGAGGCACGGTCACACAGAGCTGATGGATCGATTAACCGCAGGAAAGGAAATCGTGATGGAACAAAGAAATCCATCTACGCATAGGCGTTTGTTACGCGCTATAAAAGTCTAATATTCGTCTTCGTTGAAGAAAAAATCCTCCTTCGAAGGGTAGTCAGGCCAAATGTCCTCAATGGTATCGTAGTTCTCTCCATCATCTTGTAGACCCTGAAGATTTTCAACGACTTCAAGAGGTGCACCTGTTCGCATAGCGAAGTCGATGAGTTCGTCTTTAGAAGCGGGCCAAGGCGCGTCTTCTAAGTAAGATGCTAATTCTAGAGTCCAGTACATTCCTTTATTCCTTATATAAGGTTATAGCGCGCAAAAATAACCGAATCTCATTTGATTGCAAGTTTTAAAGGGAATAAGTATACATTATCTTGCTTTCCAAGCGATTTCCTCGGTCTTCGTGATGTGAGAAAGCAATCTTGCAGCTGTAAAGAGTAAATCTGACAACCTATTTAAATATTTAATGAGTTCTGGATCAACTTTTTGTTCTCTTGCAAGTGAAACACATCTACGTTCGGCCCGCCTACATACAGCTCGAGCAATATGAGCATCAGCTACAGCTGGATGCCCTCCTGGCAATAAGAAGTTCTTTAGATCTGGGGTTTGTTGATCCGCAACATCGATCCAATTCTCAAAATCCTCAACAGTATTCGATGCAAACTTTGGTAATTTTTCTTTCATCTGAGGATCGATTGTTGCCAGATGGCTCCCCAAAAGAAAAAGCTGAGATTGAATTTCTCGAAAAAACACACGATGTGTTTTCATTGATTCATGTTCTATTAACCTGCCTATGAATGTGTTAAGCTCGTCAACTGTGCCGTAAGCTTCGATTCTAAGGTCGTCTTTTGAGAGACGTGTGCCACCGAAAAGTCCAGTAGTTCCGTCATCACCTGTTCTTGTATAGATACGCATAAAACGAAACTACATAGATTATCTTGCGCATTAATGAATGAAGCGAAGAAAAAGCAACTGAGGTATGATATTGCCTATATGAAAATGGCTGAGGAGTGGGCCAAACTTTCTCATTGTACTCGTAAAAATGTGGGCGCTCTTATCGTAAAAGACAAGATGATTATTGCCGATGGCTATAATGGTTCTCCCAGTGGGTTTCCAAATGAGTGTGAAAATGATGAAGGACAAACACATTGGTATGTCTTGCATGCTGAGGCAAATGCCATCACTAAACTGGCCCGAAGTCACAACTCAGCAGAAGGGTCTACCCTTTATATTACGCTCTCGCCATGTAGAGATTGTGCAAAGCTCATTCTGCAAGCAGGAATCAAGCGAGTCGTCTATAAATCGGCTTACAAAGATACAAGTGGCGTCGATTTTCTTAGGAAATCGTCCATTGTTACAGAACTTTTAGAACAGTAATGCAAGCAGCTAATGTCGACTAATCAAAATGGCCTGCTCAACGGACCCGCTCAACCCCTGATCATCGCACTTACGCTTGCCTTGGGACTTATGCTGGGTCGCGGATGTCATGACGGTTCACAACATAGTCCTCACACGGACAACCGAATTTCACACATTTTGAACCAAATTGAAGTGCTCTATGTGGACTCTATAGATCGTGAGTCACTGATTGATGTTGCTGTTCAATCGATTGTCCAAGAACTCGACCCCCATACAAATTACTTCTCTAGGGAAGATCTCTTAGCGAACGCTGTTCTTATGGAGGGGAATTTTGAAGGCATTGGCGTCGAGTTTATCATTCGGGACGACACATTAATGGTTGTTAACGCCATCCCAGGTGGGCCATCAGAAAGTGCGGGGATTAAAGCGGGAGATCGAATTGTAGAAGTTGAAGGCGAATCTATTTCTGGTCCCGATCTCACAAACGACCGGGTGATGAAGCTGCTCAAGGGCCCAAGAGGGACTCAGGTCGATTTGGGGATTGCCCGTAACAGCACTGTAGTTTCCGACAATAAAATCCCTTTAGAAGAGATACTCAAAGTGACGATTAAGCGTGCAAGGATTCCTATACATAGTGTGGTGGCATCCTTTGTCCTTGAAAACAGCGTGGGCTATATCAAAGTCATTCGTTTTTCTGCGACGACGGCCCTTGAGTTTGAGCAGTCAATGATAGATCTGGCGAATCAAGGTGCTACTTCAGTGATTGTAGATTTAAGGGGAAACGGGGGCGGATATCTACATTCCGCAACAGACATGATTGATCGATTTTTAGATAAAGGACTCGGAATTGTTTACACCGAGGGCAAGGCCTCTCCGAGAATAGATTACAATTCTACATATCGTGGAGAATACAGTCACTGGCCTATTGCGGTTCTTATAGATGAAAACTCGGCTTCGGCCAGTGAGATATTTGCCGGCGCATTACAGGATAATGACAGAGGTCTTATTGTGGGCAGACGATCTTTCGGAAAAGGACTGGTCCAGGAGGAGTTCTCTGTTCCCAATGCGCTGTCAGGAGCTGGTGCCCTTCGTCTTACAGTCGCTAGGTTTTACACTCCGAGCGGGAGAGCAATCCAAAAGCCGTACGGTGAAGGTGTGAATTATGCGAATGATTACCAAGATCGGATTGCGTCTGGTGAACTTTTTCTAGCGGACAGCATACAGCACACAGATACCATAGCCTACAGGACTTTGCTCGGCCGTAAGGTATATGGTGGTGGTGGTATTACCCCAGATGTCTTTATCCCATTAGACAGTACACAGTCAAACAGGGCATTGGCAGAGCTGGTTTGGACAGGTGCGTTACGTGATGCGTCATTTACTTGGGTGGATCTTCATCGCAGTGAGAATTTAAAAAACAACCTTTCTGAAACGAGTGCTATTTGGACAAATTCTGCTACAGGTGGTCTGTCTACAATAAAGAAAGTGGCCGAAAGACAAGGTACGGTTTGGCCTGACAAGTCGACCGATGAAGGAAGGGAAGAAATAGAACGCATTATGATCAGATTCTTTGCCCAAGTTGTGAGAAATGTGAAAGGAGAGAACGCCTACCATAAAGTGAGAACCTCCGGCGATGAATTCGTTGAAAGGGCACTTTATGAATTGTTAGAAGATGATAGGTTCGGTACGCGAGAAGGAAGAGTATATTTGCTACTAAATGATTCAATGATCACGGATCAAACTTTAAATATGTATTAAACAACAACACAATGGCATTCGAATTACCTAATCTACCCTATGCTTACGACGCCCTCGAGCCACATATCGACGCGCGTACGATGGAAATCCATCACGGAAAGCATCACGCTGGTTACACAGCGAAATTGAACGCAGCTGTATCTGGATCTGACCTTGAAGGGTCTTGTATCGAGGACCTCCTTGCAAGTCATACTGATAATACAGCAGTCCGAAACAATGGTGGAGGTTTTTATAACCACACATTATTTTGGAATTCGATGTCCCCAAATGGAGGTGGAACACCTTCAGGAGATTTGGCGTCTGCCATAGACAGAGACTTCGGTTCATTTAACGAGTTTGTCGATCAGTTTTCAAAAGCTGCTGCAACGCGTTTTGGCTCTGGCTGGGCTTGGCTGTGTGTCTGTGACGAAGGCAAATTAAGTGTGTGTTCTTCTGCAAACCAAGACAATCCACTTATGCCTGGTGTAGGTTGTGGTTGTACGCCTATCATGGGCCTCGACGTTTGGGAGCATGCGTATTACCTCAATTATCAAAACCGTCGACCAGACTACATCTCTGCATTTTTTAATGTCGCAGATTGGAATGCAATCGCTGAGCGTTACGCTTCAGCGTCAAAGTAATTCTCACTGTGAGTCGTCACATTGTTATCGTTGCAGGTGGTACTGGTACTCGAATGCGTACAAAAACCGCAAAACAATTTCTAATAATTAAGGGTCTGCCGCTTATGTGGTGGACCCTTCGTCGTTTTTATGAAGCTGTTCCTGACGCCCCAATTTCTTTGGTCTTACACGAATCTCTGTTCGACGAATTTCGCAGTTTAGAGATAGAGTATGGCCCATCAGGTGTAACCCATCTCATAAAAGGAGGTGTTGAACGATTTCATTCAGTATTAAACGGACTTGTCACTCTGCCGGATGTTGGTCTGGTTGCCATTCATGATGCTGTACGTCCTTTTCCATCGGTGAAGCTTATTCGCGATACGTTTGATATGGCGGCAATTCATGGTTCAGCGATTCCGACCGTGCCGCTTAAGGACAGTATCCGTAAAATTTCGGATGTCAATACAAATGAATCTGTTGCACTTAATCGATCAGATTTCATTTCTGTCCAAACCCCTCAATGCTTTGATTTGGCGTTGTTAAAACCATCATTTGCCGTTTCCTATTCCCCCACCTTTACGGATGATGCATCTGTTTTTGAGGCAGCGGGTCACAAAATCAAAATTTGCGCAGGCGACCCTATCAATTTGAAGGTCACGACCCCTGAAGATCTCCTTATTGCCAAAGCATTGGCCTAAGGTTGACGTTCCTGAAAGTTCACTTTGGGCTTTAACCACCATACACTTGCGAGGATCGCTGTGAGTCCGATTATCGCACTTACGGTTTCAGTTGTTCCCCACACTGTTTCTGCGGGATTCATTCCTTCTTCAATCCACTCAGGGCCTAACCACCACGCTGCACATACAGCGACCCCATTATTTACAAAGTGCCCCAGGACAGCTGGCCACAAACTCCCACTCGCTACAACCATGTATCCAAAGCCTGCGCCGAGTAACATGCGTGGAATAAAGCCAAAGAATTGAAAGTGTATGGCACTAAACAATATTGCACTCACCCATACCCCTATGTGAATGTTGCCACTCCATTTGGATATGAGGGGTTGTAAAGCACCTCGAAATAACCACTCCTCACATATCGCAGGAAGAAATGCAACGGCAACGAGCGTCGCTAGAAATTGGTTCAAGGTTTCCATTTGGAGCATGGCTTGCGTTATCCTGGCGGCTTCATCTTCAAGTGCTGCTGCCATCGTATGTAGGGTAGAACCATCTACAAGAAGCCATTCATTTAACCGATAAGTGAGGTCTAAAAATGGAGAAAAGCCGAGTGTGATAATCACGGCGCCAATGAGAAACATCAACAGATGCTCATTTTTGCCATTTTGACTGAATCCCACACCTCTGCCAGGTCCATGTAGCATGGCATATGCAAATCCGGCACCGGCAAACGCCAGGATTTGGTTTAATGAATTAAGAATAAGTGTTGCACAAATCCCAGATTTTGACTCAAGATTCATGAGTGATGACATTAACTCCGGGAGGGTGTCTCCCGTCCCGCAACACCATGCAGATATGTATGTCCCGAAGAAAACAGAAAGTCCCATTCCTGTCACTGAAACACAGATAATGAATATGAATTGAAGGAGCGGATGAAGATTATGGAAGGCGTTTTGTATGAACGTCATGTGAAGGGCTTAATTTTGCGGCAAGTTCGTAAAACTCAAGTATAAGTTTGGTTAAAATAGCAGATATAGAATTGGGAGCGTTTCCTCTCTTGCTTGCGCCTATGGAGGATGTAAGCGACCCTCCTTTTCGCGCCGTTTGTAAAAAGTATGGGGCAGACCTTATGTACACTGAGTTCATAAGCTCGGAAGGACTTATCCGTGATGCCGCAAAGAGTACCATGAAGCTAGATATCTTCGAGTATGAGCGCCCCGTAGGGATTCAGATTTTTGGAGCTGATATAGGGCCTATGCGAGAAGCGGCGGCTATCGCAGAGCAAGCAGGTCCCGATATTATTGACATCAACTACGGATGTCCTGTAAAGCAAGTGGCCTTAAAGGGTGCTGGAGCGGGGATTCTTCGGAATATTCCTAAGATGGTGGAGATGACCAAGGAGATTGTGAATACTTGTAGCCTTCCCGTCACCGTGAAAACACGTTTGGGCTGGGATGATGGTTCAAGACATATCGTTGAGGTTGCCGAGAGACTGCAAGACGTAGGGATTGCTGCGATAAGTATACATGGGCGTACAAGAGCTCAAATGTATAAGGGAGATGCAGACTGGTCTTTGATTGCAGCTGTGAAGAATAATCCCAGAATGAATATTCCAGTTTTCGGAAATGGAGACATTGATACGCCAGAAAAAACAGTGGAGTATCGCGATCGCTTCGGTGTGGATGGGATTATGATTGGGAGAGCGAGCATTGGGTCTCCATGGATTTTCAATGAAATAAAGCACTTTATAGCTACGGGCGAGCACCTTGCACCACCCGATATGAAGGAACGCATTGCTGCTGCGTCGATGCATTTCGAAGGGTCACTCAAATGGAAGGGAGATCGATTGGGAATTGTTGAAATGAGGCGCCACTATGCAAATTACTTCAAAGGAATTCCGGACTTTAAAAAACACAGATTAGATCTTGTGACCTTTGACAATGTTGAGGACATTCGTGCCAAACTCCTTTTAATCGCGGATCTTTTTAAAGATCACGACTTTTCGAGATGAGATTTCTATCCTAAGAAAGTCTTCGAATCAGAAATTTTACCATCGCTGCAGATCCCAGGCCGCCGATTCCGATCACTACAGCGAGTGTGCCGAAAATGTCTGTTGCGGCTAATCGAACTGGATAGGAAGGGACCACCGACCCTTCAAGTGTAAGCCACCCGAACGCATCTTGGCCGATCACAAGTGCAATTCCTAAAACTGTACCGATGAGGCCTCCCAACACATTAATGGCGAGCCCCTGTATAGAAAACGTACGCTCCAAAGCAAGATCGTTCATCCCCATCGCCTTAAAAACCTCCAGATCAAGTCTTTTATCGATCAGTAACATCGTCAGGGAGGCCAAAATGTTAAATGCGGCAACCACGAGGATAAAGCTAAGAATGACAAATGTGGCGAGCTTCTCCGCCCGATTTGTTTGTGTAATAAACGTATGTTTCTCCTCTCGTGTGCGTAAATGAACGTTGTCACCTAAGGCCGCAATGAAGTTTTCGTCATTTGCCAAACGCGCCGCGGAAACACTTTCATCTACTTGAATTTCAAACCTGGACACTTCGTTTGGTCTGTCGAAAAGTTCACGGGCAAATTCCAAAGGGGCAAGAACATATCTTGTGTCGATATCTGCGTTAATAGAGAATGTGCCACACGCCAAAGCAGGCAAGGTTCTAAAAGCTCTCTCTCTATGTCTACTTAGTTTTTTACCTCGGACAGGGGCGCCAAGAGACATGAGTGGTGGATATGTAGAGTCAGACCGAATCCCCATCTCTGAACGGATTCCGTATCCGAGGCAAACACATTGCGAATTCTCAAAGGATCTTCCCCATGTGCCTTCAACAATTGCACTATCTATTCGTGAGACGTCTTCATATTGTGCGTCAACACCTAATACAGAACATATTTGTGTCACGCCATTGCCACGAATGATTGCTTCACTCTCAATCACTGCCGCGTAAACAGCAACCCCTGGATATTCGCCTATGATCTCTCCAAGCTCATTTGGGAGCACTTCTCCTGAAATGGGCACAGCAGCAAGGTCAGCATCTAATGTGCCAAATAAGTCCTGTACAAGGTCCTCTATTCCATTAAAAGCCGATAGAATAGCGATCATAGACATCGTGACCGCTGCAATCACGAACATAGAAATTCCTGAAATAACGTGAACGAGTTTCCGCGATTGAGGTTGGAATAGATATCTCCGAGCAAGTCTAAATGGAAGTCGCACTTTACTTACTCTTTTAAGGCTTTCTCTACTGCATCATAGTAATCTAAGCTGTCATCAATGTGAAATTGTAATTCGGGAATTCGGCGTACCTGCTTTCCGATCACGCTTGCCAAATGATGTCGCGTCCAATTCCTTTCTTTTTTTACCACTTTTAAAGCGGCCTCGGTGTCCTTCACAGCCATAAAGCTAAGGTATACTTTTGCGACGCCCAGATCAGGAGACATGCGTACCAGCGTCACCGTGATAAAAAGTCCCTCGAAGTGCATCGATGCTTCTCTTTGGAAGATGATACTTAACTCTTGTTTTATAAGGGTCGCGACTTTTTCTTGACGAATACTTGACATGTGACGAAGTTAGCTTAGATAATATAATTTTAATATAGAAATTGATGATACGGATACCGCTTGACATGGAGTTCCTTCACTCTGCTATAGAGCATGTCTCTTAAGTTGGTAATATCCTCTTTATTTCTTGCACTCATAAAAACAACATCAAGCCCATCCTTCTCAAACCGTTCTTTCAGTCCCTGAATGATCTCAACACCAGAAACCTCAGTATCCTCTGCATCCTTGTCTTCTAAAAGATCAGTTTTATTAAAAAGAAGTAAAGTGGGTTTGTCATCACTGCCGATTTCTTCTAAAGTACGCTCGACGACCTCGACTTGATCCTCAAATTGAGGATGACTTACATCGATAACATGGATCAGCAAATCACTTTCACGGGTTTCATCGAGTGTGGATTTGAAACTCTCAATAAGCTGGGTTGGCAGCTTTCTGATGAAACCGACAGTGTCGCTTAGTAGAAACGGAAGATTCGCGACAACGACTTTTCTAACAGTCGTGTCGAGTGTGGCAAAAAGCTTGTTTTCAGCAAACACATCACTCTTGGAGAGCGCAGTCATAAGCGTACTTTTCCCAGCATTTGTATAGCCTACAAGAGCAACTCGAATCATAGACCCTCTGTTGCTACGCTGTGTCGCCATTTGCTTATCTATGGCAATCAATTCCTTTTTCAACAGTGCAATCCTGTCCCTGATAATTCTTCGATCTGTTTCGATTTCTTTCTCTCCAGGGCCTTTCATGCCGATGCCCCCTTTTTGTTTTTGAAGGTGAGTCCACATATTTGTGAGACGCGGCAACAAGTATTGATATTGTGCAAGTTCTACTTGAGTTCTCGCGTGAGATGTTCTTGCTCTTTGGGCAAAAATATCGAGGATGAGGTTGGGTCGATCTATAATCTTGACTCCCTCGATTTCTTTTTCGATATTTCTGATTTGAGATCCACTGAGTTCATCATCGAACACGATCATATCGATCCCTTCGGCTTTGACGTAATCTCTAATTTCTAGAAGCTTGCCCGACCCTATAAACGTTTTTGAATCAGGCTTCGTGAGAGATTGAATAAAGGTCTTTTTAGAAACTGCATTTGCCGTAGTCACTAGGAACGCGAGCTCTTCAAGATACTCTTCAAGCTGTTCCCGTTTTTGGTTTTGGGTTGCAAGGCCTATCAGGACACATGTTTCCTTGTCTTCAGAAGTCGAAACAGGTTGTCTTTTTGCCATAATATCTGTTACTTAAGACTGTCAATGTACACCGCAAGTCCTCTAATCGTAGGCATATCAAGCACATCTTTTTGTGGGGGCATTGTGCCTTTTCCATTCATGATAATGGCAACTCTTTCTTCCATGTTATATTCTGTGGTGACCAAATTCGGTGCATCCTTCATCACAGAGACGCCGTTTTCACCATGGCAGATCGCGCATTTATATTTATACATGAGCGCAATACCTTCGAGATTGACTTCCGCACTCTGTTCAGTCCCAGGGGGGGTATCGCGCCCAATTTTAGTTTTTTTGGTCGGATTTTCACAAGATAAAACCATGAAGGCAGCGAGGCATGACGTAAAAAACACGCGGAAGCGGCTTGCCATATTCATAGGCTATCTACGCGCTTTAATAAAGCTGAGAACAAATGCAACCATCGATAAAATTGACGTTAAAATCATTGCGCTCACACGCACCAATCCCAATCCTCCAGATACGAGGCTTTTCGGTAATCTCATGCCAACCAATGCCACAAGGATGACCAGTGTTAAAAGAACGGCAACATGCGAGATGATTTTATTTTCCTTCTTTAAACCATTGGTACACAACAATAGAATGACACCAAATCCAACAGGAATTAATGCTGTTGGTGACTGAACATCGATGTAACCCCATAAACCGAGAGCTATGAGAACAATTGAATTTAATGTGTTATAAAAAGCTATTTTCATAATGTTTTATTTTATACAACTCCTTGATCTAACATGGCATTTGCAACTTTTACAAAACCAGCAATATTTGCGCCACTCACATAATCCACTTTTCCATTTTCATCCTTTCCGTACGCCACACATTGAGCGTGGATGTCTTTCATGATTTTGTGGAGTCGTGTGTCGACTTCTTCAGCGCTCCATGCCAGACGCATACTGTTTTGGGACATTTCTAATCCAGAAGTGGCAACTCCTCCAGCATTTGAAGCCTTTCCAGGTGCGAAAAGCACGCCAGTTTCTTGGAGCAATTCCACGGCATCAGGTGTACACGGCATGTTGGCACCTTCGGCAACACATATGCAGTTGTTGTTGACCAATGCTTTTGCATCGTCTTCCTCAATTTCGTTCTGAGTGGCACATGGTAGCGCTAAATCGCATGCGATACTCCAAGGACGAGCACCTGCGTGGAATTTGCTTCCAGGGTATTGGGCTTCGTATTCAGAAATACGTCCTCTTCGCACATTTTTCAGTGTCATCACCCACTCCAGCTTTTCTTGTGAGATCCCGTCAGGATCGTGTATAAAGCCCTTAGAGTCAGATAGTGTCACCACCTTTGCCCCAAGTTCGATTGATTTTTGAGCCGCATATTGAGCGACGTTTCCGGATCCAGAAATCACGACAGTTTTTGCTTCAAATGTCTCATTCTGTGTTGCTAACATCTCTTGAGCGAAGTACACTGTACCATAACCTGTCGCCTCTGGACGTATTAGAGACCCCCCATAATTGATTCCTTTTCCAGTAAGTACACCTACAAATTCATTACGTATTCGTTTGTATTGTCCGAATAGGAAGCCGATTTCACGTCCACCCACACCAATATCACCAGCGGGAACATCTGTATTCGCGCCAATATGTCTTGACAGTTCCGTCATGAAACTTTGACAAAACCTCATGACTTCTTGGTCACTCTTTCCCTTGGGATTGAAATCAGACCCTCCCTTTCCACCCCCTAAAGGAAGTGTGGTTAAAGAATTCTTAAAAACCTGCTCGAACCCTAGGAACTTAAGGATGCTCAGGTTCACACTTGGGTGAAATCTCAACCCTCCCTTGTATGGACCTATCGCAGAGTTAAACTCGACACGGTATCCCCGATTTACATGTACTTCCCCTTTGTCATCTGTCCAAGCTACTCGGAACATGATCGTACGCTCGGGCTCGATCATTCGTTCAAGTAATTTCCCATGAGAATACTTGGGGTTTTTTGCGATAAATGGGATTACAGTTTCAGCTACCTCCTGAACAGCTTGAAGAAACTCGGGTTCGTTTGCATTTGATTTGGCGACTTGAGCCATAAATGCATCAATACGTTCCTGCATGGTCTAAATTTTAACGTGGATATTTACGCTTTGCCTGCCAAAGATAATCTAAGTTATATTAAAGTGATGCAGTTCGTCCTCCATCTACTGGCAGGTTGATTCCACTGATATAGTCCGCTGCTGGTGTGCATAAAAACGCGATTACTCCGCCTATTTCTTCGGGCTCTCCAAACCTTCCCGCTGGAACTGCGCCGAGCATCGATTTTGTGATGATTTCTTGCGTTGTGTTTCCCTTTTGTGCCTTGGCCTCAATAATGTTTTGTAACCTTCCCGTATTCGTAGCGCCAGGCAGCACATTGTTTACTCTGATCCCATACTTGCCTTCTTCATTCGCGAGTGTTTTGGACCAATTCGCGACAGCACCTCTAATCGTGTTAGAAACGCCCAGGCCATTGAGTGGTGCTTTGACAGAAGTACTTATCACATTCACAATTCTACCGTGTCTTCTCTCTCTCATCCCTGGGAGGACAGCTTGGGTCAATACATGATTGCATAAGAGATGCTGTTCAAAGGTCTTTGTAAACTCTTCAATGTCAGCCTCAGCGATGGCGCCGCCTTTGGGCCCGCCCGTATTGTTAACAAGAATGTCTATTTTTTCCGATGCAGCGAGTTGTAAAGCGACTTCCTTAACTTCATTGTGATTGCTGAAATTGGCCACCACAAAACCGTGGGATCCACTGTTTACTTTTGGTAAATCCGAAACAGCGATTTTCAATTTATCCGCATTGCGTGACATGAGCGTCACTCTTGCGCCAAGCGCAGCAAGTTCTCTTGCAGCTGCCAATCCAATTCCTTGTGATGCTCCGCAAACGAGAGCGTGTCTTCCTTCTAGAGATAGATTCATGCAGGCAAATGTAAGGATTGCTTTCGCTGATAGCATAACTTTACACACATGAAGAAATTAGAACACATAGGGATAGCTGTTATAGATCTCGACGCTGCTGAACGAATCTTCAGTGATGTTTTGGGAGAATTACCATACAAACGCGAAGTGGTGGACTCAGAAAGTGTGCTGACTTCTTTCTTTCAAGCGGGGGACTCGAAAATAGAACTTCTTCAATCGACTTCTGCGGATGGACCCATTGCGCGTCATATTTTAAAGCGGGGAGAAGGATTGCACCACCTTGCTTTTCAAGTCGATGATCTCGATGCTGAAATCACAGAATTGGAAGCCAAAGGATACCGATGTATTTCTGGCCCTAAGGATGGCGCAGATGGCAAACGCATCGCTTTTCTTCATCCTTCCGACACGGCAAAAGTCCTGGTGGAACTCTGTGCGGGATAGATCAGCAATCCGACACCCTTCATTCAGTTTACCCACGTTTATTCTTCCGCTTCTTTGTTTTTTTTCGCATGTCCTTCCCGAACAGTTCTTTTGCTTTTTCCGAATGCGTGGGAGCGGCACATGATCCAGCTGGTTTTGGAGGCTTAAGGCCAAACAAGTCCCAATGTAACATCACTCTGTATGGCCTGTAGTTGCCGACCAACCATGGAAGCTTGGCGGTTGCATTGATGGGGGCAAGTTGCAGCAGGTCAGCGCCAAGTTGAACCCTGAGATATCTCCCTCTCCACATCATTATACCAGCTCCTGCGAGGATCTCGAAACTGGCAGAATATGGAGACATTGCGGATTCAGGATCAACCCCAGCGTCTTCTGAAAGGTATAATGGGGTTGAAGAACTGAACTCAAAATCGGACACGAAATCATAGCGAAACGTCGCACCGATACCTAGTTCTAAGAATACATCTTGTGAAAGTGTAAATGCCCGCAGCCCAGCACAATGAATTCCCAAGTTAACTGATTGACCTGCGCCAGTGATTGAACTGTCTACAGGGATTCCTGTTGCGTCTGTTTGCATTGTGGGTTCAGCAATGCGTCCATGAAACGTCTCTGATATAGAACGTCTTGAACCTGTCACCGCAACCGTGACTCTGTCAGCCAGAAGAGGTCGTTTGATCACAAATATTTTACCTATTCCTCCTGTCAAGTGTATACCGCCGTCAGGAGTCCAAATGCCAGAATACATCGTGTCAATGGACGCAGTTGATAGGTTTGCAAGAAGGAGTTCATCTTCGAATTGGGCATGTGACCCACCCAGACCAGAGACCCCAAGCGACAACGTCCACCCTGAAGATTTGTAATCAGATAAGGTGGGTGTAAAGAATGAGGTTTGAGCAGAAATGTCATTTAGCGACAGAAAAATGAAGCTAATTATAAAGGAAATAGTCCACTTAGACATCGGTGCTTAGGAGGGGTAAGGGACGGTCAATCGTGTCAGTCCCAGATTCAAAAGCGTCAAGCAGTTTGATGGCTTGAGCAATGATTTCATCTTTTTCCCAGTTTTCTGAGATGTCATTAGAAGCCATGATTTCATTCATGACGGCTTGTTGAATCTCACCTCGAGACCAAGCATCAGCGTAAGGAATATGGCTGAATGTTACCAGTGAGTAGAGCGGCTTCCATCGGTCTGGATGGTGTGCTGCAATTCGCGCCTCAATCCGTTTTTGTATCAGATAGTCAGGGTCTCCTGTTTTGTCTCGCATCACGATATAGTTGTGAAGCGCGAGGTCCAGGATTGCATCTCCAGCGGGTTTCCGAACGCGCGTGTATTTGTCTAAAAGGGAATGCCACTCTGCTTCGCTGTTCGGTTTAGATTCATCAATTAATGAACTGAGAATTGTACAGTCTTCAAATCCAGAATTCATTCCCTGTCCGAAGAAGGGAACCATGGCATGCGCTGCGTCGCCGATAATGACGACACGTGATTTTATATTCCAAGGGTGACATTTTACAGTACAAAGAGAGCTTACGGGATTTGAATTCCAGTCGTCAATGAGATTGGGGAGATGTTGAATGGTATCTGGAAAATGGCGTTCAAAAAATGCCATGACATCCCCATTAGATTTGATGTTGTCGAATGATTCCTCTCCTTCAAAAGGGGCGAAAAGAGTACATGTGAAAGTTCCGCCAGGATTAGGCAGTGCCATCAACATGAAATTTCCTCTTGGCCAAATATGTAATCCGTCCTCGGATATTCTAAACCCACCTTGAGAATTGGCGGACATGAAAATCTCCTTATATCCATGAGGAAGGTATTGTTGGGAGAAGTCGAAGCGATTTGTTCGCGTCATTTTCCCTCTGATTGCACTAAATGCACCATCGGCACCAAAAATTCTATCGTGAAGAATATCAGGTCTGTTTTTGAAATTGAGCGTTACCCCAGACATCCCGTCTTGATCCTCAATTGTATATCCTGTGCTTATAAAGTCGAACTTGACCTCTAGAGAGGGGTGTTCTTCTGCAGCGGTTACTAAAATGAGGTTGAGACCAGATCTAGATACAGAGTAAATACATTGATTTCCAACGCCGTAAGCTTGGAATGTCTCATTTCCGGAGTGGTCATGCATTCGACGACCTTTTATGGGAAGTGCAATTTCGCGTACTTTTTCAGCCAGCCCCGCTTTTTCTAAAGCCCGCCATCCTCTGTCGCTAAGCGCCAGGTTGATGGAGCGACCTTCTATAGCTTTCCCTTTTCTGGGATCTGCTCTGCGATCATAGATGGTGACTTTATAACCACGTTGTGCGAGCATCAGCCCAAGCAAACTTCCCACAAGTCCTGCGCCTACAACAGCATGATGTTCTTGATTCGGAATCCCAGTCTTCATCTAAGAAATCGCATTGAATGCGCGTTTAAGGTCATCGATAATATCCATAGAATCTTCCACACCCAGACTTAGGCGAATCAGTCCGTCAGTGACACCCACTTTCTCTCTGACTTCCTTGGGTATAGAAGCGTGAGTCATCGATGCAGGATGCCCAATAAGCGACTCAACTCCTCCCAGAGATTCAGCCAATGTAAAAAGTTCAGTAGATTCAACAAACTTATTTGCTGTTGCGAGGTCGTCCCCTTTAATCGTAAAAGCAACCATTCCACCAAAGTCAGACATTTGACGGGCGGCTACTTCGTGTCCGGGATGACTTTCAAGTCCTGGCCAATAGATTTTCTCGACTTGATCATTCGTTTTTAAGTAATCTATGACTGCACGGCCGTTCTCACAGTGACGCTGCATTCTCAAATGGAGTGTTTTTATTCCACGTAGAACGAGAAAACTGTCCATGGGACCAGCAATGGCACCACAGGAGTTTTGTAAAGTGCGAAGTTTTTCATCAAGTGCGTCATCGTTGACCATCAAACATCCCATAACGACATCTGAATGTCCACCCAGATATTTTGTTGCTGAATGCATCACCAAATCTGCCCCAAGAGCAAGAGGTTGCTGAAGCATAGGTGTTGCAAATGTGTTGTCTACACACACGAGTATGTTTTTTCCTTTGACTGCATTTGCGACAGCTGCAATATCTGTGATCTGCATCATTGGATTCGTAGGTGTTTCAATCCAAATCATTTTGGTATTTTCATTCACCACATCTTCAAGATTCGTCTTCGGTTCGTCAAGGTTTATAAAATGGAATTTTATGCCATAGTTCGCAAAAACTGAATTAAAGAGTCTGTAGCTTCCGCCATACAAATCGTTTGTCGAAATGACTTCGTCCCCTGGCTTAAGTGTTTTCAATAGGTTATCCATCGCCGCGAGACCAGAGGCAAATGCCATTCCATGTTTCGCACCTTCAAGCTCTGCAAAAGCGTTTTCTAGCGCATGACGTGTTGGGTTCTGGGTCCGAGAGTATTCATATCCTTTGTGCTCGCCAACTTTGGTTTGGACGTAAGTCGACGTGAGATACACAGGAGTCATAATCGCTCCCGTAGAGGGGTCATGTTTTACACCAGCGTGAACAGCCCTCGTGCCTTTTCCTTTATTCATCATAATTGTTTTCTTGTTAGCGGTTAGTAAAGTTACGAAGATTTAGGATTGATTTTAACCATCCATCTCGGAAGTAAAATTGAGCCGATAATCAGATAGATAAAATAGGTGAGGATTCTCCAAACAAGGACCGATACACCTCCCACTACAGCAATGCCCTGCATGAAGATAGGTAGGGAAAACTCTGCAATCCCAGACGCGCCTGGTGTAGGACTGACGAGCATCGCAATCCAAAGTGACAACTGTCTGGCAAAGACCTCGAGGTTTTGTACCGAGTCAAAGAAAATGTACAAGACGGCATTGAGTATTAAAAACCTTGAGGTCCAGCTCACAAAAGTGACGCCCAACGTCTTTAACCACATCATTTTTGTTGCGCCTTTCAAACTTTCAGATGCGTGCATCCATTCGTTTGTCAAAGTTTCTGCCCAAAGCTTCCATCTCCTCAACCACCTCATTCTAAATAACGTCAAGAAAATATCCCGAGTCCTTTTTGGACGGATAAATAAAACAAACAAAATCAATAGCGTTAATGCGCAGTGAATAGCATATCCTGTCCAAAAAATGGATTGGATACTCAGCTGCGCCGTATCGCTTAACCCCTCTGGAATAAAGACCTCAGTTCCGATTGCAAAAACGAATATGGGTACGACAAAAACGTAGAACAATTCATCCATGAATGAAGTGGCGAGCACAGTTGCAACACTTCGGCCAAGTGTCATACCCTCACGTTTCATAATGTAAATGGCAATGGGACTTCCTCCGATGACGGACGGGGTGATGGCGGATGCAAATTCCCAAAGCAATACAACACGAAGTGAACTCCGCCAATCAAATTGCCCCATCGAAAGAATTTTTACCCGAGCCATATATGCTATATCTCTCATCACTACCAGTCCGATTGCAGCAGAAAGTGCCCAAACAGACCTTTGCGAAAACTCAATTTCACGGACCTCCACGAGATCATCTCCGTATAAATAGAGGATCGCTCCTAACCCCAACATTGTAGGGATTAAAGCTTTATATCTCGTCCCGCCCGGAAGCGTATCTTGCTCGTTACTCTTGAACATTTGTTCTCCAAATCAGTGCGCTCAACAGCCCCTGAATTTTGTAAAATAGGTGGATTAAAACGAGTTATACTTGTTTGATATTGACTTCCGATTCTCCAATGTCCGTCCAAACATCGGGTTCCAAACAACCCCGCCACTTAGCTGAAAGAACAAAGCACTCTCTGCGGATTTGTATAACCAGGAATCTGCTTTAAATGCGATGCTACTTCTCATACCCTTAAAAGGGATTTGAAAACCAAAGGTTGTAAAATAAGAGCTCTCGGAAAAATCGATGTTTGTGGAAAATGCCCCCATATTTCTCATTCCCACTCCGAAATGCCAAAAGTCATTGCGATACATATCTAAGCTAAGTTCCCAGCCTAAAGCATCTTCATATGTATGCATTTGGTGATCTTCAGAATCTACGATCATACGGTTCGTTGCGAAATCTAAGTGGCTGTATTTTAAACCGATTAGATTCGACTTCGACTTGTCGAATTTCTTCTCACCCTTCGTGACAATCGAGACCTCTTTGATGCGTCTCAAATAGATGGCGCCTGTATATGCCGTGTATCCAGAAACAACCTCATACGATGGTTGTTCGGTGAAAATGTTACTGGACTCAGTAGGGTTGGACCGAAACTCAGCTCCAATAGAAGCAGAGAACTTATGTGGCATTTGACCACGCGCATTTGACAGGTCCAACTTTTTACATTTCTTGCCAAATTTCTTTTTGTATGAAATGATCTGTCCATCTTCAAGAAGACTGGCATTGTCAGCAATTAATTTCTGAATCGTACTCCAGCCCTCAGTGTACTGTTTGTCATCCCATTTCTTCTGAAGTGATTTCATGACCACCTTTCTTCTCAAGTCTTTTAAATCACGGTGGACCTTCTCATATTCTTTTAAGTTTACAATTCTAATCTTTTCAAGATCACCAACCATTTTTAAGGCAAGGTTCAGGTTTTCGTCTTTTATGGCCAATTCTGCTTTGTAAATGGTTTTCTCAAATAGAGCGCCTTCAATTTTTTTCAACGCAGACGAAACAACTGTGTCTTCGGGAAAATATGTGAGAAACTCTCCCATAACATTTATGCAATAGAGGGGGCTGTCTCTTTCACGCGTGTTTATTTCAAGCACATGTTGTCTGTATTGGATATTTACATTCTGACGTAAATCCTGAATCTCTTCTCGGTTTTTATAGACAACCTCTAATTGAAGCACCAGCTTCACGGCACTTGCATAATTCTCTTCTTGCATGAATGCGATAACTCTCCCCTGATCTTCTAGGAGCTTTTTTTCAGACCCCATTTCTTTGACTTGTTGAATTAATCGACTCAAATTCACAGCCAATTCTGAATATTTTGCATGATTTACATTCGGATCTAGCCAAATCGCACTTCCCCAATATTGTTTCGCAACATCTAATTTATTCTCATAATCGAACAAAGAGGAGGAACTCTTGCTCGCGATTGACACCTCAACTTCTGCAATACAATTGTTTAATACACCTACAGCTTTATCTATAAGTACTGTTGCACTGACACTTCGATCAATGACTCTCAATGCAAATTGATAGCGTTTGTCAGCGAAATCTTTTTTGAATTTGAATTGAAAAGCTGCGGATACTGTGATGTTTAGTTTCTCCGAAAATGCAGTTGTGGTTTTGACAGTGTGTTTGTTGTCCTCCCAATTTTCATCTTGTCGCGTTTGCTGATCTGTGACCGTATTGATTTTGACAGAGATCCTACTCGCCAATTCTTCTTTTAGATCTTTATCTAACTTAACCTTGGCTTTCTCTATTTCCCCAGCTTTCATTTTTTTGATGTAAACACTGTCAATAACTGAAATAAAATTGTCGGGAGGATAGGTTCTTTCTATCCATGCTTTTGAAAGCCAAGATGGTCGTTCAGCCTTTCCACGGTTGTTTTGAGAGTACCCAGAAAATGCGCAAACGGCCAGTAATATTGTCAGAAAAAAGATCCGTCTCATAGAGCATATTTTTTACCACAGGGAAGGACTACTCAGCGCTTTTGTCTGCCCTCTGGTATTGGGTCGTCAATTAAAGTAATAAGTTAAAGGATGTATTAAAGATAAAGCTTATTGTCAGTATTGATGTGATAATCTATATAATTTTTTTCTTGTAGCACCCTGATTTGGTGACTTTTCTATGCATATGTTTTTGTCCCTTCGGAGCAATTCGTACACATTTTTATGGCCTTTCGGTCGGAGAAGATGTCCTGCCTGAAATCTTCGTAATCTTTTCCTGACCACACCGTTTCGATGTCGTTCGCCTTTCCCATTTCGTGTTTGGCATCCTTATCGAAGCAACAGGGGACGATTTTCCCATCCCATGTCACCACGCATCCACTCCACATCCTCCAGCACTCGTTCTTCATGGGGTTGCGCAGATTCCAACGACCGGATGTCGGATCTTTTTCGTATCGATTTAGAGCGGGTGAAGCTGTGAGGAGTGGGTGGTCGTCATGGGGGTCGTCGATTTGGGCTGTTTTAATCACCACTTCGTCAACGTTATATTTTTTTGCAAGCGATTTGACATCTTCTACTTGATGTTCGTTTGGTTTCACGACCAGGAATTGCCAAACCACAAAAGGGGTTCTGCTTCTTGCGTTTTTTCGCGCGTCAAGCACGTTTCGTGTTCCTTCGAGAACTTTCTCGAGAGAGCCACCCACACGATATGCCGAGTACGTTTCTTGTGTTGTGCCGTCGATGGATATAATAAGGCGGTCAAGTCCCGAGGCCACGAGGTCGTTTGATTTTTCGGGGCTTAAATGATGCGCATTAGTCGATGTGGATGTGTACACACCATTCTTTTTACATGCTCGCACCAAGTCGTCCATCCCTTTGTGAAGATAGGGTTCTCCTTGAAAATATAGATTTACATAGACGAGCCATTTCCCCATTTGAGCCATGATATTCTCGACCATCTCAAGCTCCACCATTCCAGTAGGCCGTGAGAAGCCCCTCAGCCCCGATAGACATTCCGGACAACGTAAATTACATGACGTAGTGGGTTCTATGCTCAGAACCATTGGCATCACGCCGGCCAACATTTTACGTTTTTTAAACCCGAGCATAAGTTTACATATGTTCATCGTGCGCCTCCAATTAAGTACGCGTAGTCGCCTCCATCTGTCTTGAACTATTGCACGTGAATACATTGTATAAAGGTAGTAAGTTCGACCGCTTTCACTACGTATATTCGTTGCGATGATAGTAGTAGGAAACAAACTTCTTTCGGAAGACATTTTCGACGTTCAATTCTCTTGCGATATTTCTGCGTGTCAAGGTGCGTGTTGTGTTGAAGGATCTGGTGGCGCCCCACTCACTGAGGAGGAATGTGCTATTCTAGATGACATTTTCGAAGATGTTAAGCCTTTTCTCCGGGAGGAAGGTCTTGATGTACTCAAGGAAAAGGGTCTGTTCGTGATGGGCAGCGACGGCACGCTAGAAACGCCACTTATTGAAGGCCGAGCATGTGTATATACAACGATCTCTCCAAAGGGCAATTTGCAATGCGGGATAGAACAAGCCTATAACGAAGGGAAAATATCGTGGAAAAAACCCATTTCGTGTCATCTTTACCCCATTCGAGTCAAAGAACTCATTGACTTCACAGCCCTCAATTACCACAAATGGGAAATATGTAATTCAGCACTTTCTTGTGGGATTGCAAGAAAAACCACCATTTTGGAGTTTTGTAAAGATGCGCTTGTACGTCAATTTGGCAAGGTGTGGTACGAGGAGGCGTTAGCCACAATGAAGGTTTGGACAGAGGAAAAGAAAAATGAAGGAAAGTCCTAATGCAATGATGAGGAACACACTGCTTATTTCCTTTGTTACGTTGTTCGTCGTCTTTATTTGCGTTGACTCTCTTTTCGCTCAGACACATAATCCTTGGACCATAACTCCTGTTTCACCTCTCAATACCTCAGGCCATGATGTGCCATTCGGAGTCGATTCTTCATACGTGTATCTGAAACAGGAAGGGGTGCATTTGAGGTCCCCTCGTGTATCAAACCCTGCACTTCCAGGACCACCAGAAAAGGTGTCGATTGTCGCAATACGAGATGAAGCATGGGACGGACTTGGTGAGATCCAGCACGTGTCTATAGATGAGAAACGTGGTCTTGCAGTGATTTCAGCTCGCCCTTACCCTGGGGCTCCAGATTACGATTTGTTTATCAGTTCCACCCTTCCAACATCTCGATTTCAAAAAGGTGAGACGTCGATTCTTTGGTCAAAAGCGTATCCGTTAGTCTCATTAAACTCTTCATCTGACGAAGTGTATCCTCAATTTATTCAGGGTGGATTGTATTTTGCATCCAATAGAAATGAGACTGACTTTGACATCTTTTTTGCGCCCCGTCATCTACAATGGCAAAGCGCAACAGTCCTTGACTCTCCCATCAATTCTGACTCTGACGATCTCTCTTTGGTTGTTCTGAATGATGACGAGATGTATGTGTGCTCTAACCGAACACATTCAGAAGGTTTTGACGTTTATCTCTTGTCGAGAGCTAAAAATGAAACCCTCGCAACGGGGTTCTATCTTGAATTAACCTTGGATGGCAATCCAGTTTCGGGTGTGGAAGTTAAATGGGTAGAACCATCAGGATTTAACCGTGGTGCGACAATTTTTGAGGATACCACAGATCTTCAAGGGTTCATCTCCTTAGATGAGCTGCCCTCAAGCAGGGTTTTGTCTATGCGAATTGGGTCGATTGATTCACCTGTTATTGAAGGAACTGTTGTTCGAATCATGAATGCCGATGGGGAAGTTGTCAGATCATATGCAATCAATTCATCAGGCGTTTTCTCTGTGGATTTCTTACCCCTGGATTCAATCAAAGATCTTGACTTGAGTGATTTGAATGATTTAAGCGGTCTCCCATCTCGTTATCCTCCGATCTATACACTCTACTTTGACCTCAATATATCCACCCCTACATCTCAATCTGCGAATCAACTGGAATTGTGGTGGCATGATAACGCCCAGGATTTTATTGTTAAAATTCGGGAGTTTGCACTCGTGTTAGAAGGCCATGCAGATGTTACGGGAACGACAGATTCAAATGAAAATTTGAGTCAAAAAAGAGCAGTTTGGTTCAAGGAGTGGTTAATTTCTAAAGGCGTAGATTCTGAACAAGTCATCACGCGTGGTATGGGCGCAAGATTCCCAGTGAAACATTGTCCAAATCTTTCAGAGCCATTTTCAGATTGTCCCCCTGAAGTACATGCTGTCAATAGACGTGTCGAGCTGAGGTGGGAAGTGTTATAGATGGTGTTTAAAATCTAGCGAAATACACACGCAACGACAATCAAAGAATCCATACTTTTACACCATGCTTATAACAGTAATGCGCTCAAAACTACACCGACTCACAGTCACTGAGGCGGACTTGAATTATGTAGGGAGTATCTCTCTTGACCCCAATCTTATGGAAGCAGCTGGCCTCCTAGAAGGGGAAAAGGTCCAAATTGTGAATGTCAATAATGGTGAGAGATTAGAGACCTATACCATTAAAGGAGAACGTGGGACTGGACAAGTTTGCCTCAATGGCCCCGCTGCCCGACGATGTCAGCCTGGGGACGTCATTATTATCATCGCCTATGGAATGATGACGCTTGAAGAGGCAAAAACATTCACACCCACGGTTGTTTTTCCGGACACAGACACCAACACCATTCTTTAAGTATGAATTGGAAAAAAGCGCTCACTCTTTCTTTATTTTTTGCAATAGGCGTCTTTCTATTTGTAAAACTGATGGACATGATAGAAGACAAGTCCGAGCTTTTTGAATATATGTCTTCGGCCCCAATTTGGGCAATTTCATTGACTTTTACGATGGGCTTTCTGGCCATAGTAAGTCGAGGTTACAGATGGTTGCTGTTGATAGAGCCCCTTGGATACAAAGCGTCAGGCTTCAGAGCAGTGTGTGCTGTTGCTTTTGGGTATTTTGCGAACACATTTGTTCCCAGGTCGGGTGAAGTCGCCCGCTGTGCCGCCCTAAATTCCACAGATGACATCCCAGTAAACAAACTTTTAGGAACCGTCATCACAGAAAGAGTTGTAGATCTTATCATGCTCTTTCTCTTTATGTCAATTGCTCTTGTCACGAATTACGATGCCGTCATCAGTTTAATTGGTAAAATAAAGCGACCAGACAGTTCAGGGTTTCAGAATTACATCATTGTCTTTGTGATTGCACTCATTCTTATCGTATTCATGATAAGAAGCACCAAGACATCAAATCATCCGATTCAGAAAAAAATCGTGGAATTTGTTTCAGGTATTGGCAAAGGAATTAAAAGTGTGCTCTTGATGAAGCATCG
This sequence comes from uncultured Flavobacteriales bacterium, assembly GCA_905480095.1. Lineage (GTDB taxonomy): Bacteria > Bacteroidota > Bacteroidia > Flavobacteriales_D > Sanyastnellaceae > UBA974. The sequence goes on along the minus strand of CAJQPF010000034.1, from coordinate 39,306 downwards.
CATTGCATTCATTTTGCATACATTTTTTATTTGGATCATGTACTTCTTGATGTCTTATGGGCTTTTCATTTCTATGGACGGTTCGCGTGGCATTGGTGTTTTCGAATCTGTATGGGTGATGGTGTCAGGAGGGTTCGGAATGGTTTTTCCTGCGCCAGGAGGCATCGGGTCTTATCAATGGGCTGTGACTTTAGGCTTTGAATCGTTAGGATACGATCAGCTTGTAGGCATCTCAGTTGGAAATGTCGTTTGGTTGACCCAAACAGGAATGATTATTATTGTTGGCACCATAGGCTATTTTTTCTTGGCTGCATATCGTGTTTCTTTGAAGAAGTCCAAACCTGAATGATGTCCCCTTGCACGTTGTCTGAATTGATTGAATTAAGAACCAAATGGGCTTCTGAAGGGGAGCGTGTTGTATTTACAAATGGCGTTTTTGATCTGCTCCATGTAGGTCATCTTCATTCGTTGGAATCAGCTAAATCTTATGGAACTCGCTTGGTTGTGGGGATTAATTCTGACGCCAGTGTGCGTGAACTTGGCAAAGGTCCAGACCGCCCTATACATGGCGAAAGGGACAGAGCAAAACTTCTTTCTTCCCTTTCGTGTGTTGATGCAGTCATTGTTTTCTCCCAAAACACACCGTTAGAATTAATATCGGCGCTCTCACCTGATGTTCTCGTTAAGGGCGGCGACTATGATCCCACATGTGAAGATCGGACACACGCGCGTTATATCGTAGGGTCGCACGAAGTTCGCAACGCTGGAGGGACGGTCCACACAATACCACTCTTGCCTGGACATAGCACCACCAAAATTCTAAACAAGAAGTAGCTTAGATTTCTTCCTCTTCCAGAAACTTGGTCGTGAAGTTTCCAGCACGAAATTTTTCATTTTTCATCAAACGCTGATGGAATGGGATCGTGGTCTTGATACCTTCAATGATGTATTCATCAAGTGCACGTTCCATTTTTGTGATCGCTTCCTCACGGGTTTGGGCCACCACGATAAGTTTCGCAATCATGCTGTCATAGTAAGGAGGGATGCGGTAACCAGCGTAAACATGAGTGTCCAATCGTACACCATGGCCTCCAGGTTGATTGTAATGTGTGATCGTTCCAGGGCAAGGGGCAAAGTTACGGTCCGGATCCTCAGCGTTAATTCGACACTGGATGGCATGCATCGCAGGAAAATGATTGCGCCCACTAATTTTCTCTCTCGCCGCAAGCTTAATCTGCTCTTTGACGAGGTCGTAATTGATGACTTCCTCTGTGATCGTATGTTCGACTTGAATCCGCGTATTCATCTCCATAAAGTAGAAATCCCGGTTTGCATCAACAAGAAATTCAACAGTCCCCACACCTTCATATTTCACAGCTTCAGCAGCTCTTACAGCAGCTTCTCCCATTTTTTCACGCAGTTTATTTGTGATAAATGGAGAAGGCGTTTCTTCAACTAGTTTTTGATGTCGACGCTGTATCGAACAATCACGTTCAGACAAGTGACAGGCCTTGCCACGGTAGTCAGAAGCAATTTGTATCTCTATGTGACGCGGCTCGACGATGAACTTCTCCATATACATTGCATCGTTACCAAATGCAGCAGCAGCTTCTCGCCTTGTGTTTTCCCAAGCATAAGCAAGCTCTTCATTATTATTGCACATTGCCATGCCCTTGCCACCCCCTCCTGCAGTTGCTTTGATCATGATGGGATACCCCATGTCATTTGCACATTTTTCAGCCTCTTCATAGGTTTGAAGAATGCCTTCAGAGCCTGGAATGGTGGGCACGCCTGCATTTTTCATTGTGTTCTTTGCAGCGGCCTTATCTCCCATAGAATCAATCATCTCAGGGCTTGCTCCTATAAATTTGATGTCATTTTCTCTACAAATTCTAGAGAAAGCGGAATTTTCGGAGAGAAATCCATACCCTGGATGGATGGCATCTGCATTGGTAATTTCTGCGGCAGCAATGATGTTTGGTATATCTAGGTAACTCTCTGAACTTTTCGGAGGCCCGATACAAACGGCTTCATCAGCAAACCTTACGGGCAGGCTGTCTTTGTCAGCAGTAGAATAGACGGCTACGGTAGCGATGCCCATTTCTCTGCATGTGCGAATCACGCGTAATGCGATTTCGCCTCTATTTGCAATGAGGATTTTCTTAAACATGACTTTGAGTTTAAGGGTTAAATCAAGTAGGGTCGACGATAAATAAAGGCTGGTCGTATTCCACAGGATTGTTATCCTCTACAAGGAACTTAACAATTTTACCTGTGACTTCAGACTCGATTTCGTTGAATAGCTTCATCGCTTCTATGACGCACACCACGTCCCCCTCTTTAATTCTGTCTCCCACATCTTTAAAAGGGTCTTTGTCTGGGCTTGGCCGACGATAAAAGGTGCCGATCATGGGTGACTTGACTTCAATGAGATGGGATGTGTCTTCCACTGCGGCGTTTGCCGCTGTTGCTTCAACAGGATCTTTTGTGACGACTGTAGGAGAAGGTGGTGCCACGACAGCTACCGGTATTTGTTCCGTGGGTTCTTGAGGGACGTGAATGGTCTTAACAGCGATGTCTTCACTTGCTCTTCTTCGCCCTTTAGGCATCTCTGACTTTATGTTTATTTTAAAGTCCTTTTGTTCTATTTCAACCTCAGTTACACCGGTTTTTGCGATGAACTTGATGAGGTCTTGAATTTCAGTTAGTTTCATGATATCATGATTTTCAGGTCCGAAAGGTAATACTTGGAAGTTAAGATTTAGCGTTGTAAGCCCATTTCAAATAAATAGACCCCCACGTGAAGCCACCTCCAAATGCTGCCAAAATAAGATTGTCCCCTTTTTTTAATTGGGACTCCCAATCTCTAAGGCACAATGGAATTGTTGCTGCAGTTGTGTTTCCGTAGTTCTGGATATTGATCATTACTTTCTCTTTATCCACTCCCATACGCCTTTGTGTAGCATCTATAATTCGAAGATTTGCTTGGTGAGGTACGAGCCATGCCACATCATCTCCGGCAAGTCCGTTGCGCTCCATAATCTCATAACTCACATCAGCCATTCCTGTCACTGCGGCTTTGAACACGGGTTTTCCATCTTGGTATAAGAAATGCATTTTCTTGTCCACGGTTTCATGTGATGCAGGATTCAATGACCCACCAGCTGCTTGACGAAGAGAATCGGCCCCTTCTCCATCGCAGTAATGGATGTGGTCAATAATTCCATCATCATCTTCACTTGGCTCTAACAAGACGGCGCCAGCACCGTCACCGAACAAAACACAAGTGGTGCGATCTGTATAGTCCACGATAGAGCTCATTTTATCCGCTCCTACAATGACGACTTTCTTGTAAGTCCCATTTTCAATAAATTGTGTGCCTGTGGTCAGGGCAAATAGGAACCCTGAGCACGCGGCACTTAAATCGAATCCCCATGCTTTTGTCGCGCCAACTTTTTGAGCTATTAAATTTGCTGTTGAAGGGAAAAGCATGTCAGGCGTCACGGTTGCCGTAATGATGACATCGATTTCAGTCGGGTCAATGCCTCGTTTTTTACAAAGTTCCTTCACGGCTTCAGCCCCCATAAATGAGGATGCTTTTGTAGGGTCCTTAAGGATGTGACGTTTCGAGATACCCGTACGAGATTTTATCCACTCGTCGTTTGTATCGACCATTTTTGATAGATCTTCATTTGTAAGAGTATCCTCGGGGACGTACCCCGCTACAGATGTAATTGCTGCTCGCATGAAATTATAATTGTGGGCCAAAGTTATAGGGCTATCTCGTACGCTTTAATGAATTTGTCAGGAGTCTTAACGTCGTTTGGTGGATAACCATGAGTAAAGAAAACACGAGGAAATAGAAAAAGGGGGCAGAAGCCCCCTTCAATTCGTAAGAGAATAAACAATCGTTAGCCCCAATAAAGATTACGCTTCTTCGCGTTCCATCACAACTTTACCTTTATAGTAAAGCTTTCCTTCGTGCCAGTGGGCACGATGAAACATATGTGGTTGACCAGTTGTAGGGCAGGTGCTTACGTTAGGTGCTGTTGCCTTGTAGTGCGTACGACGTTTACGTGTACGCGTACTACTCTGCCGGTTTTTTGGATGTGCCATTTCGGTGTTATTACAATTTCTTCAATGCGTCCCAACGAGGGTCCGTTTGTTTTTTACTTTCTACTTCTGAATCATTCATCGTGTAACCGAGCATATTTGGATCGCAATCGGATTCATTTTCATGAACTCGGTTTGTAGGTCGAGAGACATGAGCCATCTCATAAATGGTTTGGCTTATATCTAATTCAAACTCATTTTTACCCAGTATCCACAACGCGTCAGAATACTCTGTTTCCTCTCCATATCGAATTGCAATTTGCTCTTCGTGTTGAAGCGGATAGGAAAGTTCCTCGAGACAACGTCCACAAGGCACCTTCCATGTGAGATCGAGTGAAAGGCGCAAGGTCATGGTAGTGACCGAATACTCTAACACTATATCCACAATGCCTTGGGCACTCTGGATTTCTGATTCAGGGAAGCAAGCAAAGAACTCAGGATCCACGTCCATTCGGAATTCGTGATTACCAGGCTTAAGACCCATAAATGGGATTTTATAGTTTGCCAAGGGATTCATTCCGTCCAAATTTCGGGACGGCAAAGATAGTGTATAGATAGCTGCTTCCCAATAATTTTCTATAATTAACGTCTAGAGTCTCGATAATCGCGTTTAGGGGGTGCGATTTCTAGTGGATTTGACGTTAATTGTTTGTGCTCAAGTCTGCTTTTATGAATATCCTGAGCCAGAAATATTGCTGTTCGCATCGAGTCTGGAGATGCTGTGCCTTTGCCTGCAATATCAAAACCTGTCCCATGATCTGGGCTGGTTCTGACAATGGGTAGGCCTGCAGTAAAGTTTACGCCTCTGCCGAAACTCATCGCTTTGAAAGGCGCCAGTCCTTGATCGTGATACATCGCAAGAACCCCATCAAAATCTTTGTGGGCGCCTGAGCCGAAAAACCCATCCGCTGCAAAAGGTCCGAAAACGTTCATGCCAGAAGTCTTCGCTTCTTTAATGACAGGTGAGATCATGTTTTGCTCTTCATTTCCCATCAGTCCATTGTCTCCTGCATGTGGATTGAGTCCCAAAACAGCTATTCTCGGAGTCACACATCCAAAATCTCGCGCGAGTGATTCGTGCATCAGATTTAGTTTGCTTTTGATGCCTTTTGCAGTGAGCGTGGATGCAACATCCTTGAGTGCGATATGCCCTGTAACAATTCCTATGCGAAGGTTTTCTGCGACGAGAAACATTAATACATCCTCAGCGTTTGCCATGTGGGCCAAATACTCAGTGTGACCTGGAAATTTAAATCCAGATTGCGTTATGGCTTCTTTGTTAATCGGCGCTGTCACAAGTACATCGACCTTGCTTGATGCAAGGTCTTCAACGGCGCACTCAAGTGATTGATAAGCATAGTGTCCAGCCTCTGAAGTCAATACACCAGGTCGGTGACTGTAGTTCTCAACAGATATATTGCATATATTAAGCTGTCCTTGTTTCGCGTTTTCGGCGGAGTCGACTTCACTCCAGTTCAGATCTTTTAATCCTATAGCCTCAAGATTTTTAGAAATAAGATCGGGAGAAGCGTATAAAACTGGCGTAATACCGATCAACATTCTATCGTCCGAAAAAACGTTTAAAATGGTTTCAATACCTATTCCATTTGGGTCGCCTGAAGTAAGTCCTATTCGCATAAGTTGTCGTTTTATGAATCTCAAAGGTAGCCATCAAAACCTCGCGTTCGTGCCACAGTCGTGATGTAACTTAGTCGTCTATGTTTATCCACCTATTAAAGACGTTTTTTCTTTCAGTTGGCGTCATGTTTTTCGCCTTGACTGCGAACGCTACGCACAACAGAGCGGGCGAAATAACCTACAGTCATCTTGAAGGGTTAACGTATGAGGTATTAGTCACCACCTATACCAAGGCTTCTGCTTTTGCTGACAGGCCCGTGTTGTATTTGAGGTGGGGAGATGAAAATGGTTTGGCATATGACTCACTTAATAGACAGTCCATCAATATCCTTATAGGAGATATTCAAGTGAATACATACACAGGTACGCATACATACGGAGGGCCAGGTTTATTTGAACTTAAGGTGGAAGATCCCAACAGAAATGAGGGTGTTCTTAATATGATTGGGTCAGTTGACACGCCTTTTTCCATTAGGTCAGTGCTTATCATTGATCCTGAGGCTGGTCACAACAACAGCGTGCAACTTTTAAATCCAGCAACAGAAAATGCTTGCCTAAATAGAGATTGGGTTCATAACCCAGCAGCGTTTGATGAAGATGGCGATCTACTGACATTCAGCTTGGTGCCATGTAGAGGTTTTAATGGTGACCCCATCCCTACCTACATCTATCCTGACGAAGTAAGTAACAACGATGACATGTTTGCGATAGACGCGTTGACGGGTGATGTGACTTGGAACAGTCCTCAACTCGTGGGTGAATACAATATTGCAATTCGAGTAGAGGAATGGAGAGAAGTTGCGGGAGCGTTACGCAAAGTGGGCGAAGTCGTGAGAGATATGCAGATTGATGTACAAGTTTGTGCAAATCAGCCACCAGAGATTTCAGAACAGACGGATACATGTATTGTCGCAGGATCTTTCTTGACGTGGTTTATTAACGCTTCTGATCCCGATGGAAATAACCTTACTTTAAATGCCGTCGGTGGACCTATCAGTGAAGTGAATCATCCAGCAGTGTTTACCAATTTGGGAGGAGGCATAGGTGAATTCGCTTGGGCGCCAAGCTGTGCTGAAGTTCGACTTTCACCTTACCAAATCATTTTCAAAGCCACCGATCAAGGCACTGCAGTTCCTTTGACAGATATTTCTACGGCATATGTTAGAGTTGTGGCTCCGCCAGTAGAAAATGTCATTGCTGAAGCAATAGGGAATACAGTCCTTCTTGGATGGACTGGTGGAGAATGTAGTGATAATCTAGAAAGTTGGCAATTGGATGCTGGGTATCACGACATCTATAGGAAACTTGATCCTGATGCGTGGAGTCCGACTGTCTGTGAAACAGGTGTTCCTGATGAATTGGGATATGAACTTGTGGCCAGTTTGCCTGATCTTGACGAAACAAGCTATGTGGATGAAGATATGTTGAGTTTCGGAGCGACCTACTGTTATCGGATCGTGATGAGATTTCAGGATGGTTCTGAGTCACTTGCAAGTGACGATGTATGTGCAACCATCGTAAAAGATGTGCCTGTGATGACACATGCTGACGTTGTGGTGACAGATGCTGTCGAAGGTGTCGTGAACGTGGGTTGGTCACCTCCTACAGAAATGGACACCGTGGCTTTTCCAGGGCCGTATTATTATAAGGTATTTCATATTAATGGCTCTGGTGAATCTATTGAAGTCTCAACAATTGGACCCTCGGAAACTTCCCCCTTGGATATATTCGCTTTAGATACGACGTTTGTTCATGTTCAAGTAGATACAGAAACTGAAGTGAGTACGTATAAGGTAGAGGCGTGGTCAGGAACCATTGCTGGAGACCAAATGATTGGTGTGAGTATCCCAGCCCAAACACCATTCTTGACGCTCACCCCGAACGACAATAGAATTGAACTGCAACTTAAGGCGACCGTGCCGTGGTCGAATACAATATTCTATTTGGCACGCAAAGGCCCTTTAGAACTGGACTTTTTTCCACTTGACACGGTTAGGGTTGGTGTTGATATACCCGGTGTTGTGGCGCCGGGAGGGGGGCAAGCTTTCCCAATGAATCAATCATTTTTATATGAAGATGTGGGCTTGGTTAATGGGTTAGAGTATTGTTATAGGGTTGTTTCCGAGGGAAATTATGATGCTTCAGGTATAGAAACACCTCTGCGTAATGCTGCTCAAATCGTTTGTGCCACCCCCTATGATTTTACACCTCCCTGTCCGCCTGTTTTACAAGTAGATCCAGACTGCCCTCAAGAGATTGATTTGATCTCTTGGCAAGAGACTGATGGCTGTGCAGATGATGTAATGGGGTATATCTTGTACTGGGCTCCTTTCGAAGGCGATTCACTAAAGCCTTATGCGTTTTTTGACAATGATGGCGTGGTCCCATTGGACACTTCTTTTATATTTAATGAAGAAGGAGAGGAGGGAAGTATTGCGGGGTGTTTTGCTGTGACAGCATTGGATAGTTTAAACATCGGACCTGATGGTGAATATCGACGGAATGAGAGTGCGTTTTCTAACATTGAATGTGTCGACAATTGTCCGTTTTATTTTCTGCCGAATGTGTTTTCTCCGAATCAAGACAACATGAACGATCTCTTTCAGGCATTCCCTTGGAAGTTTGTTGACAGTGTAGATTTTGTCATCAATAACAGATGGGGTGTCCCTGTGTTTTATACGCTTGACCCTAACGTCAATTGGGATGGCACTCACTTCGAGACGGGTGAACTTATGCCTGACGGCGTCTATTACTACACAGTTGTCGTCTATACGCGACGTTTGGAAGGCATCGTTCCTGAGAAAATATCAGGTACCTTGCATTTGGTAGGTGGAAAAGGTCTTACAGTTGAATAACACGAAACGGAAAAATCACGAAAGGATGTTTACAGGAATTATTGAATCCTTAGGAGTCATCGAGGGTATTGAGAAAGAGGGTTCAAATGTCCACTTCACACTTCGTTGTCCCTTTTCTTCTGAACTTAAAATAGACCAAAGTTTGGCCCATGACGGAACCTGTCTTACTGTCGTCAAGTGCAATGCCGAACGGTATACAGTAACCGCGATTGAAGAAACACTCATTCGGACCCGACTCGGCAGTTGGAAGCTTTGGGATCAAGTCAATCTCGAGCGATGTGTTCGTCTTGGTGATCGCCTCGACGGTCACATGGTTCAAGGTCATATTGATACGACAGGTGTGCTTGTGAGTTCTGAGTCTAGAGAAGGGTCTTACGTTCTTACATTTGAACACCCTTCAACGCTTGAAAACCCCGCTTGGATTACTGTTCCCAAAGGATCTGTGACCATTAACGGGATCTCCTTAACCGTTGTTGAAAGCGCACAAAATTCTTTTTCTGTTGCGCTCATACCTTATACATGGGAGGAAACGAACATGCATACATTGGTGCCAGGTGATACCGTAAATCTAGAGTTTGACATTTTTGGAAAATACATGTCAAAAATCTTGTCTGCGAGATTACCTGCCGGGTCTTAATTCGAAATTTTCACCAAGGTAAAGGCGTCTCACCTGTGCATCTGATGCAAGTGACGCGGCGGTCCCTTCTTTTAAGATTTGGCCTTCAAAAAGCAAATATGCCCTGTCAGTGATGTGAAGTGTTTCTTGCACGTTGTGATCTGTAATTAAGATGCCGATTCCTTTTTTACTCAGCTGAATCACGATTCGTTGAATATCCTCAACCGCGATGGGGTCCACACCTGCAAATGGCTCATCCAAAAGAATGAATGTAGGCGAACAACACAATGCTCTGGCAATCTCAGTTCTTCGTCTCTCTCCACCAGATAAAACGTTTCCCATACTTTTTCTCACCTTATTCAGCCCAAACTCTTCGATCACTTCTTCTAATTTAACGGCTTGCTCTTCTTGAGAAAGGGCTTGTAATTCTAATATGGCTTTTAAGTTATCCTCGACTGATAACGCTCTGAAAACCGACGCTTCTTGGGGGAGATATCCAATGCCCTTCTTTGCTCTTTCGTGCATCGGCGTCCTTGTGATTTCTTCTTTCCCTATGAAGACTCGCCCTTCATCTGGCCGAACCAAACCAACGATTGCATAGAAGCTTGTGGTTTTGCCTGCACCATTTGGCCCCAGTAACCCTACGACCTCTCCAGGTTTAATGTAAAAACTGACATCATTCACAACCTTTCGTCCTCCGTAGCTTTTGACAAGTCCTTCAGAATGTAAAGCGTCGTTTAGATCATTCGTTAATCCCATGGTGTAAAATTACAACGATTATTATTTCAGATAACGCATATTAAAGTTCAACAGAAAACCCCAATCGGATTCCCCAATTATCTCTCATCCCTTCTGCAGATCCCGTAAGTCGTCTGTGGTAATCGATACGGAATAATTGAAAAATATTTTCGATACCGATAACACCTTCTGCATAGATGCCATTCAGACCCGTTGTGCCATCAGGGAGAGATACGAGTGCTTCGTGTTTTGTGTCCCAAGCGCCCAAGACCCCTTTAATTCCGATGACTTCTCTAAATTTGGCCCTTCGGATAAGAGGGATGTGATTTAAAATAGCGCCTTCTCCATGCCACTCGATACTTGCGCGCACCCATTTGTCAGTGACGTACTCGAAATAGCGCAATAAATTGAATGATGGTTGTATCGAAAGTGCAGTCTCGTTCGCAGGTTGAAGTTCCATAAGCGCAAATGGTGCTGTTCCTGAGTAAATGCCGGTATTTGTATTCCATCTCACTCTTCCCAGTGGACCAAACCTGAGTTTTCCCTCCAGTTCCAAGGTGTACCTTCCATATCTATACTGGCTTCCAGCAATATTTTTCCATGCTTGAGTCGTCGAAGCGGTGATGATAGGAAATCGTGACCCCAGAGAAACACGGTTGAATGCACCACTGACAAATTTCTCAGAATGGGCATATCTCAACTGAAAAGTACTTTCGGCAGTAATTAACACTTTATTTCCTGCTGGATTTTCGGGCAAAGGGAATTCAAGTTCACCTCTTGCTGTAATGTCTCGGTGTCGGAGTTCAACAAACGTTGACCAACCCGCTCCAAACTCAGCGAGAAAACTTGCCTCAGTTTTCACCACTTCCGTTAAATTCACTGCGCCACCCTCCACTGAAAGTGCGGAGTTAAATACATTGCCTTGATTAAAAAAGCCTAACATACCAAATTGTTCCAGATCTTTTGAATGTGATGCATACCATTCGATACGCGGTATTTTACGTTGCAGCCAAGTAAGTTCTCCCCCGTACTTAAAGATTTGATCCTTCGATCCATAAGCCAAGAAAGCCTTAGGTAGAAATGTTCTACTGAAATCATTGCTGGTTTCTACTCCCAGCCTAAATCTATTGCCTTCAATGGGGTTGTTGGAGTATGCATAATACCATGGACCAAGTTCGATCTTCCCCAGCTTCACATTTCCAGACCCTAGGCCGTATAAAAGCCCCTTGATCAATTTATACTGTGTCATAGATTGAATAGAATCGGCCATCCAGTAAATGTTGGATTCTTTTTCCAACAATGGTTCTGGTCTTTTCAAGACCCATTCCTTTTCCAGCATGTCATTGCTCCCTTTGTCAAAACTTAAATCCCTTCTTGAAGACCAAACTGAGTCAGGCCACTGCTCTGAAAATTCGAAATCTGTATTAATTCTCGTCCCCCTGACATACATTCCCATACTCGAACCGGTCATCGAGAGGTCAATAATATCTTCTTGCTTGATGATGATCCAATTTCCATCAATGTGCGTGTACTCTTGCCTCCATCTTAACGCCCGAACGAAATTAAGATTCGCACCCTCACTGATTTTGGCCTCTACCTTGCTCAATGCAAGAGATAAAGTATCAATCCACAGTTCACCCTCAAAAGTCAGTTCCCCTCTTCTTCTTGGGACAAATGCCATGTGAAATGAAGGTCTTCCATGCATCTCTAACGTGTCAAGAATGTAGTACCTGTAGTGAAGAGTCCCCCTGTCGTGTAAGGGACTCGTGAAGGCTTTGTCAAGAAGTAGAAGCTGGTTCTCGTAGAGGTTAATATTGATAAATTCAGCACTTACACTTGTCGTACTCTCTCCGTCGGAAAGCCAAGTTGCCCTTGCGGCTTCGACGTTTTGTTCTGCTCTCCGCGGCTTTTTTTGAGATCTTTTTGTCCCGATTGATTCTGATAAAAATGTTGGAAGCGCTATTCTGACATCGCTGGAATCTAGATTGTCCCATACCCACCCGAAAACGCCCCAGAATTTTCTCGCAGGCAACTTTTCAGGAATGTCATTAAGGTCAATTTGTAGTCTTTCGTGGTAGTTATAACTTACTGCAGAAATGTTTGCGGGGTCGTTGTCTGGCTTTGCATCTGCGACTCTTTGCATAAGCGGTTTTGCGGGATTTTGCTTCTTTTTGTCAGGCCTTACCTCTGCGGCAGCAAGTGCAATGCTCCTGGGTTCAAGGGCGATATCGATTTTTTGTTTGACTTGTTTTTGAATAGAAATACTCTGAGAGGCATACCCCATGAAAGAGACCACGATTCGATTTACTTTGTCTTCACTTGCGAGCTCATAATAACCCTTCGTATTCGTCATCGTGCCGATAGACGTGCCTGCAAAGCTCACATTTACATAAGGCAGCGCTTGTCCAGTTTCCCCATCAAAAACGCGACCTGACACAACGGTGGTTTGACTCCAAATACCCAATTGAGATAGAACAAGAGTGAGACTCAGGAAAAGATATTTCAAATCTGAGTGTGTTTCTTTTTTCTTCTTTTCTCTTCTCTTCTGGCAATAACGATGCCTAATTCGTAGAGCGCAAGGACCGGCATAGAGACCATGACTTGACTCGTAACATCTGGTGGAGTGATAATAGCTGATAAGACAAGAATACCCACAAGTGCATGTCTGCGGTACTTTTTAAGACCTTTCGGTGTCACAATTCCTGCTCGGGCGAGAAAGAAGATCAATACGGGCAATTGGAAAATTAGACCTGAAGAAAACGAGATGGTCGCGACCGTCTTCACATAGGACATCACGCCAATTCTGTGGGCAACGTCTGTTCCCGCTATTGCGTCTCCGAGTTCATAATGACCTAGAAATTGAAGTGAAAGCGGAACGATTCCCCAATAGCCAAATGCCACACCCATGAAAAACAACGTAGACGATGCTGCTGCAGCACCTCTTGCAGCCTTTTTTTCTGGCGCTTTAAGTGCGGGCTTGACAAAGGCCCACAATTGTATCGTTAAAAAGGGGAACGCAAGGATTGCTCCTCCGATGAGTGAGACGATCATGTGGGCTGTGAAGTTGCCCATCATGGTTGTATTTATAAGTTCGTAAGAGATGTCTGTTACGCATAGTTTGTCACCTGCTCCGATAAGTTCAGAAAGTTTACACCAAGCCCTAAAGCTGAAGAAATCCTCATTTCTCGGCCCAAAAAGAACAGTATTGAACAACCAGTCTTTTTGAATGAATAAAAATGTAGATCCTGCAACAATCGCCATTGCAGAAAAGAACAATCTTTTTCTGACTTCTTCGAGATGATCGAGAAAGCCCATTTCTTTCTCGTTGGGTAGTTCTTGATCGAGAGGGCTCATTTCGTGGTTACCTGTGTGATGATGCCTTCTCTTATAAGATCGTGCAAATGAACCATTCCTGTGTACCCTCCATTTTCATTTGTAACGATGACCTGTGATATGCCTTGTTCCTCTATCATTTTTGCAGCATGTGCAGCGAGTTCTGTTCCAAACATCGCAAATGGTTTCGGCGTCATGATCTCCTCAGCTTTTGAATTGATTGCATTGCCTACTTCGAGTGCTCTTCTTAAGTCACCATCGGTGATGATTCCAACAATGTTTGATTCCGAACCCACAATCGCCGTCGCTCCATATCTGCCGGCTGTCATGGACAGAAGGACATCTTGTATTTGAGAATCAAATCTGACTGATGGTCTTCTTTGGGGGTCAATAAGATCGTTAAGCCTTACTGTAAGACGTCTTCCGAGTGCACCTCCAGGATGAAATCTCGCAAAATCGGCCGCCCCAAACCCCTTGGCTTCCATAAGGCACATCGCCAACGCATCACCCAAGGCCATCTGTACAGCTGTGCTTGTAGTAGGGGCAAGGTTATATGGACAAGCTTCGGCATCAACCCCAGCAAGTAAGACGATGTCGGATTGTTGCGCAAGTGGAGAATCAGCAGCTCCTGTGACGCCTACAATTGTATGGCCGTGTTGTTTTAACAAAGGCGCCAAAGCAATCATCTCGGCACTTCTTCCACTTTTAGAGAGACATATGACGACATCTCCCTCCTGAATCCCCCCTAAGTCACCATGTACTGCATCTCCTGCATGGACAAAGAGGGCAGGTGAACCCGTCGAATTAAGCGTAGCCACAATTTTCCTTCCCACATCCGCACTTTTGCCTACACCTGTTAAAACGACCCTTCCAGATGTCTTCAGAATGAGATTGATTGCATCAACAAAAGGAGTGCCTAGTTGGTCTGCAAATCGATTGATGGCTTCAGCTTCAAGACGAAGTGTTAGGGTGCCTCGTTGTAGAATTGACTCAGATGAAGTGGGTAGATTTAAATTTTTATGGCCCATATATAAATTTATGGTTGCAAAATAGGTAAAACTGCTTATCTTTATAATGAGCAAATTTAAACATCGATGAGCCTGATTGATGAATCGCCACTAAGCGCTTTACAAACATATTTTGGATTTAATGAATTCAAGGGTGAGCAAGAAACTGCAATCCAGAGTGTACTCAATGGAAAAGACACCTTTGTGATTATGCCTACAGGTGGAGGAAAGTCCATGTGTTACCAGCTACCTGCCTTAATGCTAGAGGGTGTCGCGATTGTCGTGTCACCACTAATCGCGTTGATGAAAAATCAAGTGGATGCCATGCGAGGCAATCACGCCGACCCCGCCATTACTCATTTTCTAAATTCATCTTTAAACAAGTCTGAAGCAGAGCAAGTGAGGGCAGACGTAGTTTCAGGAAAAACAAAGTTGCTTTATGTAGCCCCAGAAACCCTCACCAAAGAAAGCAACATTGAGTTTTTGAAATCTGTAAAAATCAGTTTCGTTGCTGTAGATGAGGCGCACTGTATTTCTGAATGGGCGCACGACTTTCGTCCTGAGTACAGACGTATCCGCCCCATTATCAAACAAATTGCAGATGTGCCTATCATTGCGCTCACAGCAACTGCGACACCCAAGGTTCAACAAGATATTCAGAAGAACCTTCAAATGGTCAATGCAACTTTAATCAAGTCATCCTTTAACAGGGACAACCTTTATTATGAAGTTCGACCAAAAAAAGATGCACTCAAGCAGATTGTTCAATACAGCCTTAACAACAAAGGAAAAAGCGGTATCGTTTACTGTTTGAGCAGAAAGAAAGTTGAACAAATTGCTGAAACGCTATCCGTCAATGGCATTAAGGCGCTGCCTTATCACGCTGGAAAGGATTCTAAAACGAGAAGCCGAATACAGGATCAGTTCCTTATGCAAGATGTGGATATTATTGTTGCGACGATCGCGTTCGGAATGGGTATAGATAAACCAGACGTTAGATCCGTCATACACTATGATATCCCTAAAAGTTTAGAAAGCTATTATCAAGAAACAGGTCGAGCGGGTCGTGACGGAGGTGAAGGGCACTGTATCGCTTTCTATAGCCACAAGGATATCGAAAAGCTTGAAAAGTTTTTACAAGGCAAACCTATTGCTGAACAGGAGATTGGCTCTCAACTTTTACAAGAAGTCATGGCATATGCTGAAACGTCTGTGTCTCGCCGAAAATTCTTACTCCACTATTTCGGTGAAGAATTTGATGAAGTAAATGGACCCGGCGCAAAAAATTGCGACAATATGAGATATCCAAAGCCTCAATACGATGGTCAGGAAGAAATTCATATGGTTATTAGTGCTACGCTGGAGCATAAAGAGGCGCATAAAATGCAGTTTATTTCAGCGATTCTAATCGGTGAGCACAACAGAGAGGTAGATGATTACGAAGGTGATAAAAGCTCATTTTGGGAACGAGGAAAAGAGAAGTCTGACAGATATTGGAACGGCATCATACGTCAGGCGATTGTTCTTGGATTTTTGAAGAAAGAAATTGAGAAATACGGAATTTTAAAGATTACGGATAAAGGTCAGGATTTTCTTATGAATCCGAAACCAGTGATGCTCTCAGAAGAAAGAGATTACAGAGATGTGGATACAGGAGACACAATGGTGCAAACCCGAAGAGGACAGGGAGGCGTTGCAGATGCAACACTTAGAAAGATGCTCGTCACCTTGAGGAAGGACATCGCTGATGAAAAAAGTTTACCTCCTTACGTTATTTTTCAAGATGTGTCACTTGACGAAATGGCAATTCACTATCCAATCAAGGAAGATGAATTGTTACGGATTACCGGAGTGGGTGCAGGTAAGGCCACAAAGTTTGGTCTTCGGTTTTTAGAACTCATTTCTAAATATGTCATGGAGAATGACATACAGCGAGCAGAAGATTTATTGGTGAGGACTTCGTCCAAGAAATCGTCCAACAAGGTGTCAATTATTCAACAAATTGACAGAAAGATGAATCTTGATGATATGGCAGCTCGCACGAATTTGACGCGACAAGAAGTGTTTGGCGAAATAGAACAAATCGTTGCTGCTGGAACCAAAGTTAATATCGACCATCTTATCCAAGAGTCTATGGATGAAGATTGCGTGGAGGAACTGTTTGAGTTTTATAGTGAAACAGAAGACGAAGGGATTGACTCAGCATTGGTTGAATTCGAGGGAACCTACTCTGAGGATGAGCTTAGATTGATGCGGGTCAAGTTTCTAAGTGACGTCGCGAATTAATCTTACTTAAGTCGTTGCTGCGGCATAAGCCATAAGTCCAGCGCCAAGTTTTAAAGCGTCTTCATCGACATCGAAATGAGGGGTGTGTAGTCCACGATGTCCCAGATCAGAAGTGGGGCTAGACGTTCCAATTCTATAGAAACAACCAGGAATTTCTCTCGCGTAAAAGCTAAAATCCTCTGCGGTCATTCGCACAGGAAGATCGTGCACTTTTTCCTCCCCCAAGAATGCAATGGCACTTGATTTCATCCTTGCGGTTAAATCTGGATCATTATAAACACTCGGGTATCCAACAGGTATTTTTAGGTCAGCTGAAGCACCTCTTTTCTGGCATATCTCTTCAACAATGGATTTCATTTTCTTGTGAACGTCGTATCTCCAAGTTTCGTTAAGTGATCTAAAGGTTCCTTTAAGACGTACTTCATTTGGGATGACATTTGTCGCACCCAATCCTTCAATAAACCCAAATGCAAGCACTGTCTTGATGCTGGGGTCTGGCCGTTCATTTATTAACTTTTCCAGTGCTAAAATTATTTCTGATGCCACAATGAGTGGATTTGACTGATTCTCTGGGAGTGCCGCATGGCCCCCTTTCCCTACAATGGTAAGGTGAATTTCATCTGCGGATGCCATATACGTGCCTGGACGCATTCCTACATGCCCTGCAGGGAGTTCAGGGAATACATGAGACCCAAGGATGTGAGATGGTGCAGGGTTTTTAAGGACGCCTTCTGCCACCATAAGAGATGCTCCGCCGGGAAGTTGTTCTTCTCCAGGTTGGAAGATCAATCGCACAGTTCCCTTCCATTGATCTTTGGTTGTGGAGAGTATGTGAGCCGCACCTAGAAGTGAGGTCGTATGAACGTCGTGTCCGCATGCATGCATCACTCCGGGGTTGCAAGAAGCATAAGGAACATCGTTAAGTTCTTGAATAGGTAGAGCGTCTAAATCTGCACGCAACGCCATTAACCGAGATGTGGGATCATTGCTTTCAATTGTAGCAACGATTCCAGTATCCGCGACACCCGAAGTGTGGGTGACCCCCATTTTATCTAATTCTCCAGAGACATATTTCATCGTTTCATACTCCTCATATGAAAGTTCTGGATGAGAATGAAGATGCCTTCTCCAAATAGATAGTTGAGGGGCTAGGTTTTCAGCAGCGGATTTAAAAAGATCAGCCAAACGTGTGTTTTTAAGTTCCATTTTCTGGGAAAATATCACGAAAAGCCTTCACAGCCATGCCTATCGCAGCGTAAAAAAGAATTGCGGAAAATACCAATCGAACCAGAGATGTAGGGAGCTTTAACGACCATTTACTTCCGAGCCATGCCCCCAATATAAATGTCACAGCAATAATCACGGAATACGTCCATTCAACGTGTTCCTCACTGTGGTACTGCATTGCTGCCATTATGCCAATAGGGGGCAGCATGAGGGCCAGTGAGGTGCCCTGCGCAGTGTGTTGGTCCAAACCCAAAAAGTAAATCAAGGCAGGCACAATGATTAACCCGCCACCTATCCCTACAAATCCACTGGCAATGCCCGCTAAAACGCCGATTGTAAGTAGAATAAATAAAGTGGAGAGTTCCATGGATGGCTAATTTATTAAAGACGCATTTAGAAATCAAAATTTAGACTTAAAGTGAATCGTTTGGGCATCATCATGCCATTGTCAACGCCCCATCCCCAATCCGCGCTAAGCCAGTATCCAAGTAAACGCGACCTTACTCCAAACCCAAAGTCATATACAATCGGTTCCCTATTGTTGTCGATCGTTACCGTAATCGGATTGTTTTCAAATGTGGTCGTATTGAATGTGTTTTCTTCGGAATATGGATGCGCTCCGATCCAAGCCGAACCGATGTCCGAGAAAAAAATCACCTGAAGATGTCTCAGTAAGTCCGACTTTGCGGGTTCAGAAAAAACGGTGCTCCAAATAGGGATGCGTATTTCTGCATTGATGATCGCAGCGTTGGTTCCGTTTCGTGCGTTGTTTGCAAATCCTCTGAGAGGCGTAATGTTGGTTTGGTATGTATACGCTTGATTTTGGTCAATTGGGGATGCGTTATTGTTGCTGGCCGTCAGCAGTCTATTGTCTGTCCCACCTAAAAGATGGAGTAATTTCTTTTCTCCGATCGACCAATTGCCTGCGGCCCTGATTGCAAATATTGCATTTGCATATATTTTGAAATATCTCCGCACATCAAATCCGACGGTTCCAAAACTGCTATCGAATCCATCCAAGTAGTATTCAGCCCACACTTTTGCGCGTAATCCTTCTCGAATATTCAGCGTAGGTATTCTTGTATCATCGTGAACCCACGCTACAGATAGACCGACTTGTTCTGTCCATCGATTGGGGGCTGTTAAACTGAACATTTCAGTTCCTTGCGTCACCGCCCTGTCAAGGCGAAGGCCGATTCCAGCCCGCAGGCTTCTGACCTCATCTAATGGGTAAGAAAAGCGATAACGTGCGAAATGTGATTGGCTTTCCACAAGATTAAAACTGTTGGGTTCCAATGAAGTGGTGCCTTGTCGCTGAATGGAGAACATTTTATCTACTCTGCCTTCTAAGTTATAATAGGCAACTCCGATCATGCTGTTATTCAAATTTGTAGAGATGTTGTATCCACCAATAATATGCTTGTCTTCAAGTAAATCGGAAATTCGAATCTCTGAGGCGTTCCCTAATCCCGGCAAGGAAGAGACGGAACCGTCGTAAGTTCTGTAGAACTGAGAGCGAAAGGCATTGCTCACTTGGCTCTGCAGTTTCTGCAGGGCATAATTTAACCTGTAGTTTTTTGGTTTGAGCGTTGTAGATGATCTCGCAATTGTATTTACAGGTTCTTGTGCAAGACTTTCACTTTTTGTTTTTTTGAGTCGCTTCTCGAATTCAAATTGATATTCTCTGATGTCTGCTTCGGTATCTTCAAACGTCATTGACCAATCGGGAGATTCGAAATCTTGCAACCCATTCTCATCCTCTAAACCTCTTATGGATTGGAATTTTTCGGCGGACCTTTGCTCGGTTTTGGGCATCTTCCCGAGTTTGGTTCTATATGCGTGCTGAAAGATTTCGGTCAACCCATAACACATCCCACTTGCAGTATCGCAATGCATGCTTAAAATGGGGACGTCAAGATCATTGAGGACTCGGGTATCGAAAAAATACCTGTATTTGATGACGGTGTCTATGCTCAGAATGGTGCTATCGGCCCATCCCCAGCTGTATTCTTGACGTCCTCCACGATACTCAGACAGGTAGATAAATTCGTCATTTGGAAGCGGTATAGGGAATCGTTCGTCTATGTTGGGTGTGTTGATGAGTCTTTCTAATCGCGGTTCATCACCCTCTAAATGGCAAAGAAATAAATCCAAGGGAGCAGCAAATGGAATATTCTCTCTGTCATCACGAAGGGTTTCATCAGGTCTGTTTGAAGAAAAAATAATTGATTTTCCGTCCGAAGTATATCTTGGATTTAAATCATCAAACCGGTCTTTCCAAAGGGGTTCTTGTAAATTTCCTATAATTCGGTAGATGTAGAGATCAGACCTTCCATTTGTCATGCCAGAAAAAACAATACTTCTTCCATCTGGAGCGTAGTCCATAGAGAGTACTTCGTCAATCTTAAAAAGTTCTTTTTGAATGGCCTTTTTATCGTCTAATCGGATGGTCACAAGAACGGGTTGTCCCTTTTGTATGATGCTATAGGTAAACTGTGTCCCGTCGGGATGCCAAGCAATCAAAGGCAACAAGTCATTTTTTAACACATCAAGTTTGTGTCCATGTTTGGCTCTTCGTACAACATTGCTCCCTTCCTCAACGCCGCAAGTCCAAACCTTCCATTGTCCTCTTTCGTCTGTGATGAATGCAACATTCTTCCCATCGGGGGATTGACTTATGGAGATATAATCATATTGCTTCTTCAGCTTGAAAGGGATTTCTCCTCCGTCTTTTAATGCAGCACGAACATTTTTCCGTCCTGCGTTTGTGGGAAGATCTTTGTCGTAGTTAATGGGGGTTTGTCGTTTGTGATAAACGATTGCTTCAGACATAAGTTGCGGCAAACTCAAGCCAGTTGCAAACCTGAATCCCCCTTCAACGCTGCGACTTATTCGTATCATATATAAAACATTTGCAATCGCAGGAACGCCATAGATATTGGCGATGTAATCCCAAACTGCGCTTCCGAGTTCTCCTGCTTCATCGCCTTCACTGCTGTCAATGTTCGCGAGCGCACCAGATCTGGCAGCATCATATGCATACATGTTGGCGCGCGCTGATTTCTGCCACGAAAGGTGACTCACAAGACCCTCTTCAAACCACTCAGGAATTTGCAACATGCTCGAGTTTTTCAACGCATCTTTCCAACTGCCACTATAAATTGTTTGTTGAAGTGCTATTCTTGCCAGCCCTCCCTTCAGATCTCTTTCTAAACCAGCCCGGTCACCTCGCCCATATATAAAGAGCTTATTTCCGATGATTTTTGCAGTTCCGCCAATGTTTATAGCTTCTTCTTCTATGGACAAAACCCCCAAATTACTTTGTCGGAATTCAGCAATGTTATTGTAGACAAGGATTTGAATTGGCCCCTCTAATTTGTTTCCAAAATAGGGGGTCAATTCCTTTGCTGTTTCTTCTACAATTCCCGCAATTGCTCCAGCGAGTTCTTGACCACCTTGATAAAAGTAAATTTCAAAGTGCCCCACAGTATGATATTGCCAAATAAAATCTCTGTACTGTATTCTGTTTTTCCCATACTCCACTTGTAGCCCATCGTAAAATTGCGCTGTAACTCCCTGGTTACAAAGCATTAGTGCTCCAAATAGGAGAATCGTTAATTTAGATGTGAGATTTGGACTCATGCTTCCCGAAATTACGCCCTAAATAGATCATTCTCTTTATATTTCATGAACCATCTTCACTCCTTCAGATTTAATGCCTTTAGTGAGCAAACGTATTTACTAGATCACGGCAATGGCGAAGCAACGGTCTTTGATCCGGGGATGAGTTCTCTGGAAGAGAGATTTCACTTCGAGAAGGCTTGCAAAACACTTGGGGTCGTGGTCACCCAGTGCTTACTAACCCATGCGCATCTTGACCATGTCATGGGTACAGCTTGGGTGTCAGATACATTTGGCTGTGGTCCCAGATTACACCCGACTGATGAAACGACCTGGACACAGGCACCTATTTCGGCCAAGCTATATGGGATAGATATGGATGAGCTTCCCACTCGGGGAGAGGACTTGGGTAAACAAGGTACTGAGATCTCGTGTGGAGATATGAAACTCGAGATTCGATTGGCCCCTGGACACAGTAAAGGGCATGTGGTTTTTGTTTGCCATTCGCAAAAATTCGTTATAGGAGGTGATGTTCTCTTTGAGGGGAGTATTGGCCGCACGGATCTTCCTGGCGGAAATCCGGATGTTCTTGCGCAAAGTATCACTGAGCAGTTGTTCAGTTTAGAAGACGATTACATCGTATATCCCGGTCATGGAGGACCAACTTCTATCGGAAAAGAGCGGGCCTCAAATCCTTTTGTGAATGGCGCTGGAACAGGAATGTTACAACAATGAACGCAATCAGGCCTTATTGCTTTGAGAGTCGTTTTGAAAGCTGAACGAGGAGCAGGAGGGCGGGAACCTCAATTAATGGGCCTATGACCCCTACAAATGCTTCTGAGGAGTGAAGACCAAAGACGCCGATTGCTACCGCGATCGCAAGCTCAAAGTTGTTGCCAGCTGCTGTAAATGCAACCGCGCGATTTCTGGGTTCATTAACTCCCAATTTCATCCCAGCAAAATAGCTGAGTAACCACATTCCAAAGAAGTAGAGTAGGAGGGGTATTGAAACCAGAAGAACGTCAGAGGTTTGGTCTAAAATTCGAGCGCCCTGAAGACTGAACATCAAAACGATTGTGAACAGGAGTGAAATTAAAGTGAGCGGTCCGATACGCGGGAGGTACGTGTCATTATACCATGACAACCCTTTTAAACGTATGAGAACCACTCGGCCTCCAATCCCAAGGACAAAGGGGATGCCTAAATAGATGCCCACGTTCGTTGCGACCATCGTGAATGGGACGTCAACAAGAATACTCCCCAAGCCTATCCAGGTAGGTAAAATGGTCAAAAAGAACCAGGCATAAAAACTGAATGTGAAGACTTGGAAAAGAGAGTTAAGGGCCACCAATGCTGCCCCATAGGTGCTGTCTCCGTCCGCCAAGTCGTTCCAAACAAGGACCATAGCGATGCATCTCGCAAGCCCTATCAATATCACGCCTGTCATCAGTTCAGGCCTGTCGCTCAAGAAATATGCGGCCAAGAAAAACATGAAAAGTGGACCGACTACCCAGTTGAGGATAAGTGATAGAGATAGGAGTTTTTTATCTTTCAGAACGACGGGAAGGGTGCGGTAATCCACCTTTGCAAGCGGAGGATACATCATCACAATGAGACCTGTTGCGATCGGAATATTTATTCCCTTGTATGCGATAAGATCGATCGCATCCGAGACGCCAGGAATCCATGCGCCAATGAGAACGCCCAAAGCCATCGCTAGGAAGATCCAAATCGTGAGATACCTGTCTAAAAAACCGAGTTTCTTCAAGTTATTCTTGTATAGTATCGGGTGATTCTATCGAATTATATTGAATTGAATCTTGAGGTGCAACTTTTGATTTATGGTCAAGGATTTTACTATTATTAGATTTGGTTAATTCTAATTTGTCAGAAGCAGCTTGATTTAATTCTTTTTGGTCTGTACCATAGTGTATGCCTAAGACGATGGCTACGCTCACCATCAGTCCCACAACGAGTTTCAGGAAATCCTTGGCCACGATAGGGAAAATCATTTTAATGTTGCCCTTTTTTGTAAGTCCAGTATTTAGCGCAAGTTCACGGCCACAAAGAAGACCTACAAACACCCATGTTGTAGACATAGGGATTTCATTCAGTTGTTTGAAATAAAGTAAAAGAAAGGCGTAGGCAAGGTCAATTAAGGTTGCAGATCTCACGTATTTGGTGCTCTGTTTGTCGAGAACGATTTGCTGAATTTTACCTCCTTTACTGTAGAAAATATTTGCCAAACCAGCAACGAAAAAGACAATAATGAGGATGAGTTGCCAAGACTCTAATTGGCGAGGGAGGAAAACAGCGATGTTTGCGACATCATGCGAAAGCCATGTGTACCAAAGGAAACCTGTACTGAACCACTGGAATGTTCTCCAGAAGGGCTTGTATTTGTCACTGATATCTTCTTTCTCATTGACCAAACGTGCCACAACAAGCCAGAGAACATAAGCCACGAGTGCAGCCAGTCCATAGCCCAGCATGCTTTTAATGAGCATTTTTTCAAGGACGAACGTGGATGCAAACGCTGAGAGAACGAGGAATGAAGTAGAAACAGGTATTCCTTTCCTTGTGAGGACTACCAAAGCAAGAGGTGCCATGGCGTGGTACCATTGTGGTTCTATGTATGGAATCTTTGAGAGACGACCAAAAGAAATATCTCCATCTCCTGTGTACCATCCATAGACAAGCGTCACAATAAGCACCCCTGAAGCTGCAATCCAAAGTTGCCACCACTTAAACCGTTCTCTGTTTGAGGCGATCCATGTTCCGAGTGTTTGAACACTGTCGTTTGCAATTACTGAGTATCCTGCGAGGATAAAACCGATTGTTGTAAATAAAGCTAGCATGTCTTCTTAATTCGAGTGCAAAGTCCTTTAAAAGTTTTCAAGCTTCAGGAATTCTATGTTAAGGCAATGTTAAGTTTTTTCTTGGGGTGCTTTTTTTAAGGTAAAACTGAAGGTCGTCCCTGTACCTAACGTTGAACGAACATGGAGGTTCCCACCGTGAGCTTCCACGATGTGCTTGACAATCGACAGTCCAAGTCCTGAGCCACCAGCATGTCTCGAACGACTTTTGTCAACCCGGTAAAACCGTTCGTAAATGCGCAGCAGATCCTCATCTTTAATTCCTATTCCGTCGTCAGCGACCTCGATCAAAATATTGTCTCCCATGTCATAAAACCTCACCATGGTTTTGCCATTCTCCACACCGTAATTTATTGAGTTTACGAGAAGATTAGAGAGGACTTGACCTATTTTATTTGGATCGCAGAGGACGTTGAACTCCTCTTCTTTTAGAATCTTAATTTGTACGTTGGCGTCTTTTGCTTTCCGGTCAAGGTTTTCAGCAATTTCAGAACTGAGTTCGACAATATCCACAGTCTCCAATTCGATGTTCATCGCTCCAGATTCTATTTTTGAAATGCTGTCTAGATCTTCAAGTAAACTGGTCATTCTGTCGATGTTTTTCTCCGCTTTACTTAGAAATTTTCTATTTACCTCGGGGTCGTCAATCCCCCCCTCTAGGAGTGATAAGATAAATCCCTGAATATTGAAAAGAGGGGTCTTCAGTTCGTGTGCGAGGTTTCCAATAAAATCCTTACGAAAGGAATCGGTTTCTCGAAGCAGATTGATTTCCTCTATTTGGCCTTCCGCCCACTCCATGACATCTTGATTTGCGAGTTCCACGACATCTTCATCCATATTGATGGTTAGATCTCCACCACCTTTGACCTTACTGATTGTTTTATAAAGGATTTGGATGCGGTGATCTATGTACTTCTCAATCGCATTGTAAATCACAAAATAACTAAGCTCTTCAAGGACGACTCCTACGATGATGGAAATGGCCCACAAGTTCAATGCATTCGACACAATCAGTACGATAAGTACAGCCACGGAACAGAGTACTCCAATGAACACAGAGGATTGCCTGGCGACGTCTTTGGGAGTCCGTTCGAAGGCCATTTAAGAGGTTTTTAATTTGTATCCAATTCCTTTGATTGTCACAATAAAGTCTTGCCCGAATTTCTCCCTCAGTTTCCTTATATGTACGTCAATGGTTCGGTCTCCGACAACGACTTCAGTACCCCAAATTTTATCCATGATTTCTCCTCGAGTTTGGACCACCCCGGGTTGGCTGCATAGTAAAACCAACAATTGAAATTCTTTCTTTGGCAGATTAATTTCTGCCTGCTTAAACGAAACGATGTGCTTTTTTAAATCAATGTTAATTTCACCAACCTCGATATATTCCACGTTGTTCGAAGTCGACTCCAACGTTCTATTTGTTCTTTTCATCAGCGCGTTGACTCTGCTTATCAGAACTTTTGGCTTAATCGGCTTTAAGATGTAATCATCTGCACCAGCATCGAAGCCGGCGATTTGGCTGTAGTCTTCTCCTCTCGCTGTGAGAAATGCCACCATTACATTTTCTGTTTCGGGGATACTTCTGATTTTCTCACACGTTTCTACGCCATCCATTTCGGGCATCATCATGTCCATCAGGATGAGGTCGGGAGTAAATGCTCGCGCAACTTCGACCCCCTTTTCGCCATTGATGGCTGTTCTTACCTCGTATCCGGATTGAATTAAATTGTACGAAAGAAAATCTAGAATATCGATCTCATCGTCTACGAGTAAAATCTTCTTTTTGGCGTTCATGATTTAATTCTGTTGAATTTAAGCGCATAGAGCATCCACTTCGGGAGTGGTTTTGATGGTTCCCGTTTCTGAACATTTAGAAATAACCCCAACTTTTCCAAAATCGGAATTTTGTGAACCTCAATCATCTCTATCCAACATTCATCGGGGTCATCAATGTACGTGCAGTGCACAGAAGTGTGATCCCCCATGCTTAATGCATCATCTGTATCACATCTAAATCCAAACCCATCTTTTTCAAGCGCTTGTCCCAGCGCTTTCATGCCCCTCACATCGAATCCGAGATGAACGATGCCAGTGTCTGCCCAAATGCGGTCTTTAAAAATAAACTCACCTTTTCTGTCAAGTGCAACAACCAGCTCGATATATGTAGGGCCCATCAATGATGAGAATCCACCTGTACCAGGAGATGTTTGACTTAAGAGTACCCGGCGGTATCGTTCTTCCCCACCAGGTAAATGTGCCCAATCTTCAAAAGTCCCTTTCTTGTCATACACGACTTGATCATACCCCAGGATGGTGCAATAAAATTTAAACGCAGCATCCATGTCACTGACTCCAATTGTGCCTCCCATTATGCCCCCACTGGGATGCCCGTTTCGGGTAAACCATTCGTCAGACTCCAGTATTTGAAATAAGTTCCCATCGTAATCACGAAGGAAAAACGTAAGACGTCCCATGGGGTCCATCACCAGTGTGTCGTCACAACTGTCTGGGAGGATTGCGTATGCATGTTCATGCATCTTACGTATGTCTGGCGTTTTGACCATCGTCGACCCGATGCCCAAATCTCCTTGTCTTAACTCGAACACCGGCCCTCTAGGGGTAAAGGAAGTAGGTGAGACCACTTCAACAGCGCATCCACCCTGATGATTCAAAACCATACTTGCCCGCTTCACAATTGTCTCTCCCTTGCAGTGTGAATCCATCAGTGGCGCAGCAGCGATGGCATCAAAAAAAGGGATATCTAACCCGAAGAGATTTCTATAAAGTTTCAGGCTGGCATCCATGTCAGAAACGGCAATTCCCATATGCTGAATACCTTGGATTACGTAACTCATGCGGCAGTGTCTTTTTGTATCATCTCAATGTAGTGTGTCCAAGCTTTTCTCAAGTCGTGGCTCTCCTCAGTCTCCCAAAACCTTCTTCCTTCGCGTGCATCACGGTGGTCGTGAAGATGTCCTTGTAACCATCCGTAAAATCGGTTACCAAACGTTGCCCAAGCCCAAACTCCAAGAAACCCCAGCCAGAACTGCGGACTGTACATGCCCACCAATATTGCAATGAGCGTCCAAGAAAGCGGGTAGATAAACATCGCGGAAACGACTTTCAGCGTGCTTCTAAATTCCAAAGCCTTAATTTTATCTCCACGACGGTTAATCAGATATTGCTGAATTGCGCTGGGTGCATTTGCTATCCATGAAAAAGGGATCAGCAACACGGCCCAAACTTTCTTTTTCGCCATGTGATTTGCATCCATTCCCCAAGGTTCAGATCTCATCGAATTGTCAAATCCATTTTCACGTAGACTTTTTGCCGCATCGATGACTTCACTGCGCCACTTTTCACTTTTACCAGCTTCTGCAATTCGATCTAACTCTTTGAGAATGACTCCCCATGCTTCATTTTTTGCTTTTGTCGTGTTCATCGCACGAACGTATGGGTATAAATCGTCATACATTTCAGCGGGTCTTATATCAATAGCGAGCTTGCTCAGCGCTTCTTGAACACGCGCTGTAAACTTCATGTAATCGATGCTTTTGGTTTTAACATTATATAAATCTCTCCACTCGATTTCTTTTCCTATTCTGAAGCTGAGGCGTCGTTTATATCCCGGATAATCTTCATAGTCAATGCCGACCGGTATCACTTTAAGTTGCATCAGTTTTTCAGACCTACTTATTGCCAATCCAAGGAGGTCACTTAGTCCTCTTTTTAATTTTCTAATTGTTTTTTTTGAAAGGTGATTGCCTTCAGGAAAAAGAGACAATACAGCACCTTTTTCTAATCTTTTTGTGCAACAATCCCAAATGATTTCATTTCTTTTTTTTAAATCCGGAAGCCTGTCTCTCTGTCTGTAAATTGGGATACTGTTGCATCCCATAAGATACCTGCGTGCGAAGGGATTCCAAAATACATCAGCGCGTGTGAGCCAGTGAAGCTGAGGCTTTAATAGCCCGGAAACCACCATGGGGTCCATTAGTCCATTCTGATGATTGGAAACGAAAATCATCGGACATTTTTCATCAGGCAAATTTTCACTGCCTTCATGATTCACCATTCTGTGAAACCTCTTAATGCCCTGCCTCACCATTTCCCTTGTCAGAAAATGAGTCAACGTTACCCTATGAACAGGTGGTGTTATAATGGGTCTGAGATCCTTATTCATCAATTAACGGAGTGTTGCACCAGTTGCATTTGTGATAGCTTCTAGAATCTTGGATACACTCTTATCGATTTGTTTGTCAGTAAGCGTTTTACTCGCATCTTGTAGGATGAGGCCGATGGCATAACTGACTTTTCCCTTCTCGAGTTTATCACCTTCATAAACGTCAAATAAGGATACTTTTTTCAAGATTTTATTTTCTGCTTTAAAAGCAACTTCTTTAATGACTTCAAAACTGACTGTTTTGTCAAGAATGAATGACAGATCTCTTTTTACTGAAGGGAATTTAGGGAGGTCTTCAGCCACCAGTTTTCTTTTCTTCCGAGCTTTCAAAAGCGGTTTTACACGTAAATCAGCCCAAAACACTGGAGCGTCAACTTTACACGTTTTTGTCACATCGGGATGTACTTGTCCAAATCTTCCGATGACGTTGTTGCCAATTTTAATCAGATTGCCCTCCAGAAGTAATCCACCTTCATCCACCATTTCGCTCACTTTGGCGCGAACGCCTACTTGTTCAAGTAAAGCGCCGACAGCCTCCTTTAGCGTAAACATATCAACTTGCTCGTCTTGTGAATTCCAGTTTACAGGCACTTTACGCCCCGTCACCCAGAGACTCAAATGTTCCGTTTCTTTATATCCTTGTGTCTGCCCTTTTTCATTCACCTGGTAGGTCCTTCCTAACTCGAAAAACCTCAAATCGGACGATTTGTAATTCCGGTTTCTAGAGATCGCTTCAAGCCCTTGGAAAACCAATGACTGCCTCATCACCCCCAAATCTCCACTAAGCGGATTGAGGATCTCTACTGATTTGGTTGGATCCAAATCACCATCTTTCACGCATTCAGCATAACTTGATTTGGTCAAAGAATTTGACATGATCTCATTAAATCCACGTGCGACAAGTGTGGCGCTTAATCCGAAAAGAATATCTTCTCTGTCTGGTCCAGAAGGAATCTCAAGTGTACTAGATATACGCGTAGGGATATTTATTTGGTCAAAGCCATGAATCCTCAAGATCTCCTCAACAACGTCAGCAGGACGCGTCACATCGCTTCTGTATGCAGGAACCAACAAGTTTAAGTTGCCTTCACTTTCTTGAATCACATCTATCTCTAGAGATTTTAAAATGGACATCACATGTGTTCGATCAAGTTTTTGTCCAATCAACTTATCTAACATTTCCCATTCAAGCTCAACCTGATAACCAGGTGCTACTCCAGTTTTGCCCAATTTTACAGCCCCCACAACATGACCTCCACTCCATTCACAAATCAGTTCGGCGGCTCTCTCTCCTGCGGCTTCAATTAAATTCGGATCTACTTCTCTTTCAAACCTGAATGATGCATCTGTAGATAGACCATGTCTCTTTGCTGATTTTCGAATCGAAACAGGATTGAAGAATGCAGATTCTAGAAGGATGCGTTTCGTGTCTTTGCTCACGCCATGTTTCTCGCTTCCAAAGACCCCAGCGATACACATTGCTTCATTTGCATCCGCAATCACTAAATCGCTTTCATTGAGTTCACGGTTTTCTCCATCAAGCGTGGTAATCTTCTCGTCTTTTGAGGCAAGTCGTACGCTTAATCCTCCCTGAATGGTATCAGCATCAAATGCATGCAAAGGTTGGCCTAACTCATGCAGTACGTAATTTGTTGCATCTACGATATTATTTATGGGTGCACATCCGATGCTCCTCAGGAATCTTTGAGCATGATCAGGTGAGGGCCCAATTTTAAGTCCTTCAATCTCAATTAATGTATATCGGGGTGTCAGTTCAGAAACACTTGTTTCTATTTCTGCTTTAACGCCATCACTTAACCCCCTTTCGAAGTCAATTTCCATGCGTTTCAGCATGCGCACTTCAGGAAGGTTTTCTTGGGTGAACTCTTGAACTGTTCCATGTAAAAGCCCAGCCCTAAGATCTCTTGCGACACCCCAATGTCCCATGGCATCATTTCTGTTGGGTGTCAGGCCGATTTCTAAAACGGAATCAGATCCCACACCAAAGACTTCACTTAATGCAGTTCCCGCCCTCCACTTTTCGTCAAGTTCAATAATCCCTCCATTTGGTTCTCCAATTCCGACTTCCTCTGCACCACATAGCATCCCATTGCTTACCTCACCGCGGATTTTACCTTTTTTAATTTTGAACGCATCACCATCTTTGGGGAAAAGTTCTGTGCCAATCGTCGCCACAACTACCTTTAATCCTGTTGCTGCATTTGGTGCTCCGCAAACGATGTCTAAGGGTTCACCCTCTCCAACATCCACTTTGCAACAACGAAGTCTGTCCGCATTTGGGTGTTGTTCACATTGAATAATAGCCCCCACAACGAGTCCTCTCAATCCACCTTGAATGTCATCAACTGTTTCTACGCCTTCAATTTCTAGTCCAGTTGCAGTTAATACAGTGGCCGCATCCATTGCGGACAATTGAAAATCTAAGAATTCATTTATCTTTCTATATGATACCTTCATAACTGCTTTTAATGTGAGGCTAAGTTACTAACTTTGCGTCTCCAAATCGGGATGTAGCTCAGTTGGTAGAGTACGCGTCTGGGGGACGTGAAGTCGCAGGTTCAAGTCCTGTCATCCCGACTATTAAATGAATGCTGTTGCGCTCATTATTTTAAGGTATCCCGGGATAGGAATATCAAGGAAAAGGTAGAGATTCGCAGTGTGATTTTACCGCAACGAAGAAGTGAATATGGATTTTGAATTCGAACGGGAGTGGAATAAACTTTTAAAATTGATGTTGGAAAGGTTTGGCGATCAGCCAGATGTCACCGCCATTGTTTTTGCAGTTGGGCTTCAAGAAGTCTCACTCGGCCCACGTGAGTATAAAAAAGATGACAAAGTCAACCTGATGCATGTTGGGGTTTGCACCTTGCTTGAGCCACTGGGGTATTACAAATCTTTGGGACTTGATGAGGATGGTTGGCCGCATTTTGAGCGGATAGGGGAGTTGCCAGAATTAAATTCCGACGAACAAGAACTCATGATGAAGCGTCAACTTATCGAATACTTCGCGGCCTGGATCTCGGATTAATTCAGTTATTCTACGACAACTTCCTCCTCGTTGGTCATCATTTCTTCAATCTTGATGAGACCTGATCCATAAAGCGAACCTTTTGAAGCCTCAACATCTAAGACTGCGAAACCTGCTTGTCCTCCCACATACATGTCAGAGAAGTTGAATGAGACAAACCCTTCTTCTGATGTTGTTTGAGTGGTGTCAAACCTTGGTTCACCAACGAAGTCTTCATCTAATGACCCCAAAGCATATAAGCGAACATCACATCCAGCTACAGGAATCTTCTCCCCGACTTGGTCTACACGATAAACCTGAATATTTGCGATAGTGGGGTCAACTTCATAGCAACTAGAAATTGCGATTACAATTGCTGCGAGAGTGAATATGGGAAATAGGCGGTTCATTGCAGGTAGGGTTATAACTTAGCGGATTGAATTCCAAGGAACACAAATATCATGAAAAAATCTCAGTCACAAACATTTTTAGGGACATTCGCTATCATTTTAGCCTCGTTTTTTATGATGTCCGCTTCTGGATGTGATCAAAATGGACAGGTTAACTCTCCCCGTAAAGCAATAATTCACACGGATTTAGGAGATATTACCGTGGTTTTGTCCGATTCTACTCCCGAACACAGAGATAATTTTATCAAATTGGCAGAAGAGGGGTTTTACGACAATCTGCTTTTTCATCGTGTGATGCAGGGTTTTATGGTTCAAGGTGGAGATCCAAAAAGCTTGAATGCGGATTCTGGAATGCGTTTGGGCAGCGGTGGTCCTGGGTATACAATTGAAGAAGAGATGAGGTCAGACCTTGTTCATATTAAAGGCGCTCTTGCCGCTGCAAGACAACCCGACAATGTAAACCCTGAGAAGGATTCATCAGGCAGTCAGTTTTATATCGTGCAAGGCAAAACTTGGAAGCCTGGTGAGCTTATGAGTTTAGAGCGTAAGATTCAAGCACAATTTCCGGACTTTGCCTATACTGAAGAGATGAAATCAAGCTACTCTGAAATAGGAGGGACGCCATTCTTAGATATGAATTACACTGTATTTGGCCTTGTCATTGATGGATTGGATATTCTTGATTCCATTGCGGCCGTCAAAGTCGCTTCAGGAAATAGACCCGTTGAGGATGTTAAATTTACAGTTGAAGTTTTGAAATAATGAAGGAGGAATTAGAGGCATTGCTCATAGATATTGAAAGCAGAAACTTTGATTCTGCAGATCAAGTAGAAGCGTTTCGTGTGGAATTCATCGGACGTAATGGAAAGATGAAGGACTTAATGGTACAGTTTAGAAGCGTTGCCCCTGAGCTCAAGCGTGAACTCGGCCCCCTCATTAATCAAGTGAAAGGTGCTGTTGAAGCAAGAGTTGCCCAAGAGCAATCAAACTTTAACAACAAAGAAGCTGCAAACGCAAGTGGAATTGATTTCTCACGACCTGCGGGTGGCGTTGCACTGGGTACGCATCATCCACTACAGGTCGTGCGACGAGAGATCGTTAGCATCTTCAAAAACATGGGGTATGGCGTTGTGGAAGGGCCGGAAATCGAAGATGATTGGCATGTGTTTAGTGGACTCAATTTCCCCCCAGAACATCCTGCGAGAGATATGCAGGACACGTTCTTTGTGGAACGAAATCCAGATCTCCTTCTAAGAACGCATACAAGTTCAGTCCAAGTCAGAGAAATGGAGAGACGTAAACCACCCATGAGAATCATCATGCCAGGGCGAGTGTTTAGGAATGAAGCTGTTTCTGCGCGCGCACATTGTATGTTTCACCAGATTGAAGGACTTTATATAGATGAAGATGTTTCTTTTGCAGATCTAAAACAGAATTTACTGCATTTTGCGAAACTCTTTTTCGGTCCAAAGACGAAGATTCGTTTAAGACCTTCTTACTTTCCGTTCACGGAACCCAGTGCTGAAGTAGATGTTTATTGGGGTTTAGAAACGGAGGTGGATAAGCGGATCACCAAAGGTACTGGCTGGTTAGAAATTCTTGGATGCGGCATGGTTGACCCTCATGTTTTAGAGGCAAATGGGATTGATTCAAAAAAGTACAGTGGCTTTGCTTACGGAATGGGAATTGAACGCATCACGATGCTTAAATATCAAATCTCAGACCTTCGACTTTTCTTTGAGAACGACAAGCGTTTCTTAGATCAATTTAGTGGAGAGCGCTAATACAATTTTCAAACAGTTGTGAAACTAGAAGTTTACTTCGCGTGCGGAAGATCTAAAACGACGGAATGAGCGCCGATTTGATTGCATTCTAACAGGACTCTACCAGCCATTCGTTCTGCCTGTTCAAACACCGGTGACCAAGTAGGAGAGGATGAGTTTCCTGAAAAAAGTGCTTTCAATTCTTGTGTGGCAGAACTTGGTGCGCCCTCAAACATAATTCGAACGCCCCTCCAATCATTTCGTATTGTCGCCTTTAATGGAGATGCCGTTTCTTGGGAGACATCGGCAGGAAGCAATCGTCTAAGTGTAATTAAGAGGAGAGGAAGCAGTCCTTCAGGCGCTTCAGGCGCTTTTTTGTCATTTTCCAGATCCCATTCTACCACAGTTCCAAGTTCCATTTCAAGAGATGCAATGACATCATCAAAGTCAAGTGCATTTGCACTCACTCTTCTTTCCCAATCTTCAGATGAGTTGGCAAATTGCGTTTCTAATATTTCGACGATTTCTTCTGTGGTTTCACTTTCTAAGGTGCCGATATCAGGGGTGCTGTTTTTACCAAACATGGTGTGCAGTCGCATCGTTCGAAGTCGTTCTTTTCTGAGTGTACGTCTTAAATCGAAGTTCCTAATCATGAATGCAATAAGTCCTAAAGCGATTAAAGCGGCTGCGAATGGCCATGCCCCGGGCTCTGAGGTTTTTGCAGCATTTGCAGAAGCGAGATCAAACGGATCAAGTTCAGGAAGCGGGTGGTTTTTAAACGATTTGGGTTCCCGACCTATTTCTGCAGCTGCGATCATTGCAAGCGCCAAGCTATCCGCTTTGTGCAAATACATGTACGCTGATTTGTCGTCTCCTCTCATTGCATCAAATCGAGCGCGTTCTCTACATGTTCGTGCAGTTAATAGATCATCCCCTAATTTCTCAGCGGCTCTTACAGCTTCGTGATGCGCCAAAAGTGCATCCAGGGTTTTCCCAGACAACTCGGCAGATGTTGCGATTCTAATTTGGCCTAAAATCCAACCTTCTGGATGTGTCACCGGGTCAGAATGAAGAAGCATGGATTTGGACCAATCAAGCGCTTCACCGTATCGTTTCTCAGTGACGAGCAACGTGTGCAGGTTGGCGTAAGCGGCATCAATTTTCCCGACGTCCCCTTCGGTTCTCATTTTTTCTATATGTTCGATCCCTGACGCATCAATCCCCAACCCTTCTAAGACGCCTGACTGCACCCACAATATTAATCGGTCAATGTCGACCTCCCCTTTCTCAAAATTGGGAGTAGATGCCTCACGAGCTTTGTTCCATTCACCATTTAGAAAGTATATCCTGGCCCGAAGGAGTTCTAATTTTGACACCCATGTTTGATCTGGCTTTCTGCTGGTTTCCAAATCGATTAAGTTCATCGCCAAAGTTTCCTCCCCTTGACTGATCCATCCTTCTACAGTATAGAAAACCAGTTTACTCCTGATTATGGAAGGACACATTGAACAATTGTTTTCCACGGACCGCCATGCTTTTGATGCCCTTTCTAAATTCCCTGCTTTTTGTTGAATGCGCCCTTTTCCCACTTCAGATTGGGCAATAATGCAATAATCTAGAGTCGTTTCTCCTACGGACCGATATAAACTGAGTGCTGCCACTGGTTTGCCTGCTTCAACAAGGCTGTCAGCTCTGGATAAGAGAGACAAGGCGTTCTCGTTTTGGGCTGAATAGCCGCCCCATGAGAAGAGTAAAATGAAGGATATGTTGACAAGCCTTATGATGTCCCTAAAATAACTTGCAGTCGCTTCAACTTGGAGACAATCAGAGCGGGTTATGGACTACTCACTGTAGACAACTGAAAGCACTGTTTCACCCACTGCCTGTAACGTGCCTTTGTCGATGATGCTCATGTTGTCCCCATGAGTATGGTGAAAAGGACCGTATCCCATAGGGATTACTTGCATTCGATAATCCACAATATTTGCACTGGGCACGCCGCCCAATTCACTCACAAAGAGATTGTCGTCGATTGTGGGGGGAGTCTCGCGGTTGCTAAACAGTTTGCCATGTCCCAATTCTGAGGCTCTAGACCAAATCTTCCTGACGATATTCGGCGCATACTTCATCGAAGTGCCCTCTCTATTGAAAACAGCATCCTTTGCGCCGACCATGTCGAGTAAGATGCCGAATCTTGCGCGATAACCGTACCTGTGAGGTTGTTTGGCCCATTCTTGGCTCCCTAAACACCAATACAAATAACTCGTACTTGTAGATGGTGAGCCGTCAGGACTCCCATAGTCCTCTCCGTCAAAGAAAACAATATCAACGCCAATGCTTGGCGCTTTAATGCTGAATTGACGTGCAATCTCCAACAGTATCCCTACCCCAGAGCCACCGTCATTTGCCCCGTCTATGGGGTCGTTTTTACGCACTGTGTCCTTGTCGGCAAAAGGTCTTGTATCCCAATGAGCATATAGCATGACACGGCTTTTCGCTTCTAGGTTGTACTGTCCTACAATGTTCTGTAATTCAAGAATCTTTCCGTCAAAGGCCTTCGCCCGAGCCTCCTGAACGATGACCTCCGCGCCATGTCTCCTTAACTCATCAGCAAGCCAAACCCCGCATGTGTTGTGTTCTAAGGTATTTGGAACCCGAGGCCCAAAACCCACTTGTTTCTCCACATAATAGTAGGCAGAATCACTCGAGAAATCTGGGGTTAAAATAACCTCTTCAACTTCCAACGTGTTCTTGTCATTTGATGGCTTCTCATTCGAGCAACTTGATAGCCCGAATATTACAGCGCTGAGTATGACCAATGCGATAGAATAAAGATGTCTATTCATGAGACCATGAACTTCCGTCTTTTCCATCCGTGACATTCACACCTAAATCACTTAATGTGTTTCTGATTCTGTCTGCGCCAGCATAATCTTTGTTTGCTTTTGCGTCTGTTCTGAGCTCCACCAAGAGATCCAATAAATTTGTCGCTAAATCTTCTCCTCCACTGCTTTTTTCAGTGTTCAGGTCTTCGTTTTCGAGTCCCAAGACATTCCCTAAGAATCCTGTATAGATTGTTTTGAGGCCATCTATTTGGTCTTGATTTAATTCGATTCGCCCATCAGAAGCAGAATTGATCCATTTCACTCCCTCAAACAATGATGCAATAAGAACAGGCGTATTGAAGTCATCATTCATTGCCGCATAGCATTTGTCTGACAAATCACTCACGCTGATATTTTTGTTTTCCTTTTCTGTTGGCGTCAGCTTTTGAAGGGTTTCTACCGCTTTTGTCAACTTTGTAAGTCCTTTTTCAGCTGCAATAAGTGCATCATTGGAGAAGTCCAGGGTGCTGCCATAGTGTCCCATAAGCATAAAGAATCTTACCGTCATTGGACTGTATCCTCTTTCAAGAAGTTTGTGGTTTCCTGTGATGAGTTCCTCGGGCGTAAATCCGTTGCCTTCAGATTTTGCCATCTTTCGGCCATTGACGGTAAGCATGTTGCCGTGAATCCAATAGTTAACGGTCTTTTCAACTTTGTTTGCCGCTACATTTTGGGCGATTTCACATTCGTGATGAGGGAATTTTAAGTCCATTCCTCCTCCATGTATGTCAAATCTATTTCCCAAATATTTGGTACTCATGACTGAGCATTCCAGATGCCATCCTGGAAATCCCATCCCCCAAGGTGAAGGCCATTGCATGAGGTGGGTTTCGTCGGCTTTTTTCCAAAGCGCAAAGTCCAATGGGTCGCGTTTTTCACTTTGGCCATCCAAATCTCGTGTATTGCTCAGAAGTTCATCTATTTTCCTCCCTGAAAGTTCTCCATAAGGGTAGTCATCACTGAATCTTCTCACACTGAAGTAAACATTTCCATTCACTTCATAGGCATAGTCGTTATCTAAAATTTTCTCTATGGCGGTAATTTGTTCAATAATATGTCCCGTTGCGGTCGGTTCAATGGACGGAGAAAGGATATTAAAAACACGCATCACATCGTGGAAGTCGTTCGTGTATTTCTGAACGATCTCCATAGGTTCTACTTTCTGTAGGCGAGCCATCTTACCGATTTTATCTTCTCCTTCATCAGCATCACCGACCAAATGCCCCACATCAGTGATGTTTCTTACGTATCGGACTTTATATCCGATGAATTCAAGGTAACGGTATATGATGTCAAATGACAAAAATGTTCGAACGTTCCCCAAATGAACATTGCTGTAAACTGTAGGCCCGCAAACGTACATCCCGACGTTTGGGGGATTCAGAGCTTCAAAGACTTCCTTCTTACCTGTTAAGCTATTTTGAATTTGAAGTGGTTGCATGTCTTACGTTTAATATCCTACAAAGAAAAACCAATCAGGCGCGTTAACCGAATTTAATTGTCACACTTTCAATGCCTGGAGCATGGCCTTAATTAAGCCGGTCGTGTTATACTTCGCCGACCACCCCCAATCCGAACGCGCGGCCTCATCGTTTATACTGTCAGGCCATGACGCAGCAATCTGTTGTCTCAAATCAGGTTTGTACGAGGTCGAAAATTCAGGAATGATTTTTACGATTTCAGAATTTAATTCTGAGGGGGAGAATGAACAACCCGCCAGGTTATATGACGTCCGGACGGTAATATTCTCTTTTGACGTTTCCATCAATTCCAGTGTCGCCCTTACAGCATCTTCCATATGCATCATGGGAAGTGTTTCGTAATGTTCCAAATAACATTCAAATGGCTTGTCCTCTAATGCACAATAAAAGGCTTCTACTGCGTAATCTGTGGTTCCTCCTCCAGGTTGAGATCGATGCCCTATGAGTCCTGGATATCTGATACTTCTAACATCTACGCCATAATGTTCAAAATAATACTTTGCCCACAATTCGCCAGCGACTTTAGAAACGCCATATACAGTTGTTGGGTCGCAAAACGTATTTTGAGGGGTCTGTGTTTTAGGGGCGTTTGGTCCAAATACAGCAATAGAACTTGGCCAAAACATCTTTTCAAATAACCCATCCTTGGCACACTCTAATACGTTTATTAGTGACTTCATATTTAAGTCCCACGCATCCAAAGGGTTTTGTTCTCCTCTTGCAGATAGCATGGCCACCAAATGATACACGTGTGTAAACTTACCTTCGGCAAGCACTTTTCGAACGGCATGAGCATCTGAAGCATCAAGCAAAATAAACTCGCTCCTATTTACGTCTAAGTCAGTAGATTGCCGAATGTCAGACACGACAACGGCATCAATGCCATACCTGGCTTGCATCCCTAGAGTCAGTTCTATTCCGAGCTGACCAGATGCGCCTATAACAAGATGTTTTTCCATTGGGTGGAAAGATAAGACTAGATACCTTTGTACCGTGCAATCTGATGAATTTGAATATACATTAAATGACGATGATATCGCAAGATATCCTGTCTCTCCACGCCGAAGTGCAAAACTCCTTCGTATAAGCCCGCAGGGAGAATTTGAACACGGAACGTTTGAAGATCTCCCCAAATATTTAAAGGACATTGGGTGTGATGGTCTTTGGGCAAACGAAACAAAAGTTATCCAAGCCCGTCTTTATCTGAGGAAACCCACCGGAGGACGACTAGAAATTTTTCTTC